>JAFQSI010000004.1 GCA_017409645.1 Oscillospiraceae bacterium
AGGGTCAGCAGCAGAGCATTGACGATGGAGGTCAGGCCCGAGGAGGCCTTGGTCCGCATCCGGGCGATGCGCTCCTCCTGCTCCGGCGTGATGGGTTCCAGGGTCACATTCAGGCCGCCCAGCTCGATCACATCCCCGCTCTCCAGGGCACAGATGTCCACCTTCCGCCCGTTGACGCGGACGCCGTTTTTCGATTCGGCATCGGTGATGGTCCAGCTTCCGTCGTCATAACGGGTCAGGACTGCGTGGTTTCGGGAGATGGTCGGCAACTCCAGAACCAGGTCGCTGCTCTTGTGGCTGCCGATGATGTTCTCCCAGTGGGTCACAGGCAGCGCGCTGCCGTCGGGCAGCCGCAGCAGCGCCCAGATCTCCGGCTCCTTCCGGAAGGAAAGCAGCGGCTTTCCCGCCCGGTAAAGGATTAGCAGCATCAGCACCGGCGCGATGATGCGCAGCAGTGCGATGTATACGTTTGCAAAATCAATGGGAAGACCGCTCAGCGATTCCATAATACGGTCCATGGCCCCACCTCCTCAGTCGATAGTTTCAAAGCCCGGCAGACAGAACAGCCGGACGGCATTTCCCGCGGTGACGCGCTCCACTTATATGATTTCAGGATAACCCGCCGATGCAGGTCTGTCAAATGAAGATTTCTTAAATTTTGCTCCGGAGCAGGGCGATCTCCGCGGCGTAGCCGGGAAGCTCGTTGGGGGTTTCCAGGATCATGGGCTTGTCCCGGAGCAGCGGATGGGTGACGAGCTTTTCAAAAAATCCGAGGCCCAGGCTGCCCTGGCCGATGCATTCATGCCGGTCCTTGTGGCTGGCGAAGGGGTTCTTGCTGTCGTTGATGTGCAGGGCCTTCAGCCGGTCAAGGCCGATGACGCGGTCAAATTCCGCCAGAACGCCGTCCAGATCGCCCACGATGTCATATCCGCCGTCGTAGACATGGCAGGTATCCAGACACACGCCCACGTCCTCAGAGCCCACGGCATCCATGATGGCCTTCAGCTCCTCAAACCGGCCGCCAACCTCGCTGCCCTTGCCCGCCATCGTCTCCAGCAGCACCGTCACCGGATACCCCGGCTCCAGTGCGGCCTTCAGCGCGTCGGCGATCTGGGCGATGCCCGTCTCCACGCCCTGTCCCACATGGGAGCCGGGGTGGAAATTGTAGAATTGACCCGGCAGATACTGCATCCGCTCCAGATCCTCCCGCAGCACCTGGGCGGCAAAGGTCCGGGCTTCGGCGTCCTTGGTACACAGGTTCATGGTATAGGACCCATGGGCCACCAGCGGTCCGAAGCCGAATTCCGTCAGGGCCTCCATGGCCCTTTTGCAGTCGGCCTCATCCACGGGCTTGGCCCTGCTGCCCCGGGGATTCCGGGTAAAGAAGGCGAAGGTATCCGCGCCGATCTTTTTCGCGGTCTTCACCATTTCATAGTTTCCCTTGGTGGACGATAAATGACATCCGATGTAAGGCATAAGTATCCCTCCTCAGACCTGGATTGTATCATCTTTTCACGAAAAATGCAATCATCCCCGATTTGACAAAAAGTCCATGATATGGTACTCTATCCCCAAAGGAGGCTGATCCCATGCCAAAATCCGACAACCAGAAGCTGAAGCTTCTCTACATCCGGGACTACTTGGAGCGCAACTCCGACGAGCAGCATCCGGTCGGTGCCCAGGAGCTGATCGACATGCTCGCCCGCCACGGCATCTCCTGCGAGCGCAAGGCCGTCTACTCGGACATCCGGGCGCTCCAGGACTTCGGCATCGACATCCTCAACCGCCGGGGCGCCAACGGCGGCTACTACATCGGCTCGCGGAATTTCGAGCTGCCGGAGCTGAAGCTGCTCATCGACGCGGTCCAGTCCAGCCGCTTTCTGACCGAGAAAAAATCCCGGGAGCTGATCGCCAAGCTCTGCCGGGAGTGCAACCGGTACGACGAGAGTCTCATGCACCGGGATGTGGTCATAGACCGCCGGGTCAAGAGCATGAACGAGACGATCTATTATAATGTCGACGCCATTCAGGACGCTATATCCCGGGGCGTGCAGATCACATTCCGCTATTTCGACTGGGGCATCGACGGCAAGCGCAAATATCGCGACAGGGAATACAAGGCCAGCCCCTACGGCCTGTGTCAGGATAACGAGAACTGCTACCTGCTGGCCCACTCCCCCCGCCACGCCGTCACCTCCTACCGGGTGGACCGGATGACGGATATCCAGCTGACGGAAGAAAAGCGTGTTCCCTGCCCGGAGCTTACAGGCCCCAGACTGGTGGAACACGCCAATCAGCTGTTTCAGATGTATTCCGGCGAGCGCTCCAGCGTGAAGCTGCGCTTCCACCGTTCTTTGACCAATGTGGTCTTCGACCGGTTCGGCCGGGATATCATGCTCATCCCCGACGGGGAGGACCACTTCACCTTCGTGGTGGAGGTGGCTGTCTCCCCCCTCTTCCTGAGCTGGATCATCGGCTTCGGGGAAAAGGCGCAGATCGTCTACCCCCAGGGAGTTGCTGACCAGTGCCGCGCCCTCGCCGAAACCGCCATCGCCCAGCATCCTGCGGTGAAAATGCAGAATGCAGAATGCTGAATGCTAAATGCCCTTTTACTTCTCCCCTTTTTCCTCCCCTGTCAGATCCAGGCTGGCGCAGATCCGGGCGAATTCCTCCCCCACATCCGCCGTCTCGGGGCTGACCATGCTGATGCAGTAGTGGTAATTCCCGTCATCGGCCACCATGCACCGGCCCAGGGACACACCCTCCTCGCCGGTCATGGACCAGACCGTCTGATAAAGCTGCAGGCCGTCCCGCTCGTACTCCATCACCGTCAGCCTTTCCGGGTCCAGCCCCGTCAGCTGCTGCAGCGTTGCGCGGATGTCGCCGCCCTGAAGGGTCTGCAGCCGCAGCTCATTTTCGCCCCAGGCGTAGCACTCCCCGGCCTCGGCCATGGTCAGCGCCGCGGCCCCCTCCGGCAGCCACACCGCCATGGGGGCCGGGTCTGCCGCCGCGATCTCCTGGATCTCATCGGCCACCGTCTCGAATACCGGCTCCGCATCATTCCCGCAGCCGGTGAAGCACATCATCAGTACGACCAACCAAACAAGCTTTTTCATACCCTACCTCCCGAAAGGACTTTATGAAATGAAGTATCTCCTGCTCTATCTTCTCCTAATCAATGCGGCAGGACTTGTCCTTATGCTTGCGGACAAGATCCGGGCCCGAAACGGCGCCTGGCGCATTTCCGAGCTGACCCTGATGCTCACCGCCGCCCTGGGCGGCAGCGTGGGCGTCCACATGGGCATGTACCTGTTCCGCCACAAGACCCGCCACCCCAAATTCACCCTGGGCGTGCCCGCCATCCTGACAGTGCAGATCCTGCTTCTGTGGTTCTGTATTTTTCATTGAATTGGCCCTTGACAAACTGCGAATCCTATGCTAGAATGCCATAGTACGAATTGAACAGCGTATGATTCGGAGTGATACCCAAGAGGCCGAAGGGGCTCCCCTGCTAAGGGAGTAGGCCGTCAAAAGCGGCGCGAGGGTTCAAATCCCTCTCACTCCGCCAATAACCGCAAACCTTATTAGTTAGGTTTGCGGTTTTTTCGCCCGTCCACCAAAGCTCACAAAGAAAGAGGTTGATGTTATGGATGATTTGTTCGATACTTTTCTGAAGGCACTGTCCAATTTGAAGGGGCTTAACGCAAGTGGGATTACTCACGGAATTAAAGGTCTTATTGACGGAGCTGATGATGATACCATGCCTGAGGTCCTCGAAAAGATGGTAACAATGCTCCAAGCCGAAAAGAACCGCAGCAATTCAAAGGTTGCGTTGATTTCTAGCATCGCGACACTCTCAGTAGCATCCATCGGATTTGCCGGATACTCGCTTCTCAGCAGGAAAAAGAAAGCCGAACGCGAGGCAGAGGCACAACAGATTATCAAGGAGCTTCAAAAACAGCTGTCCAATAGCGCTGTGATTGACGAAGACCCGACAGAAGCGGCTATCACCACAGAAGAAACAACTGCCCTCGAAACTCAATAAGAACTTTTGCCGCGGATTTCCGCGGCATTTCTTATCTCATTTATTGCGCATAGTCATTGATAGTGCTATACTATCCGCAAAGGAAGGTGCATCCCATGACGCTTACATCCACCATTCTCCAATACATCGACGCTCATGCAGATACTGCCCAGAAGCTCCTGCTCGACCTGGCCCGGATCCCCGCCCCCAGCAATCACGAGGAGCAGCGGGCCGAATTCTGCCTGGACTGGCTCCACTCCAAGGGAGCGAAAACCGCCTACATTGACCCCGCCCTGAATGTAATCTACCCCGTCGGCGACACCGGCGAGAACGACCTGATGGTCTTCATGGCCCACTCCGATGTGGTCTTCCCGGACACCGCCCCCCTGCCCCTGAAGGTCGAACATGGTCGAATCTACTGCCCCGGCGTGGGCGACGACACCGCCAATGCGGTGGCCCTGCTGACCGTGGCGGGCTATATCGCGGAGCATCATCTGTCCCCAAAGGACTGCGGCGTGCTGCTGGTCATCAATTCCGGCGAGGAGGGTCTGGGCAATCTGAAGGGCAGCAAACAGATCATGGCGGATTTCGGCCGCCGGGTGAAGGAATTCGTCACCTTCGACGGCAACGCCACCGCCATCGTCAACAAGGCCGTGGGCTCCCGCCGCTTCCGGGTCACCGTGACCACCGAGGGCGGCCACTCCTATGGCCGCTTCGGCGCGCCCAACGCCATCGCCCAGATCTCCCGGCTGATCGCAAAGCTGTACGAGATCAAAGTCCCGCCCATCGGCAAGACCACCTACAATGTGGGCACCATCTCCGGCGGCACCTCGGTGAACACCATCGCCCAGAAGGCGGAAATGCTCTTCGAGTTCCGCTCCGACGAAAGGGAGGGACTTGCCATCATGCAGTCCAATTTTGACCGCATTGTGGAGGAATTCCGTCAGCGCGGCGTGGAAATCGATGTCGAAGTGGTGGGCGACCGTCCCTGCGGCGCTCCTGTTGACAGCACAGACCTCTGCGCCCGGGCCGCCGCCGCGGTCAGGGCCCATTACGGCTTCGATGTGACCTTCGGCCCCGGCTCCACGGACTGCAACGTGCCCCTGAGTATGGGCATCCCCGCCATCTGCCCCGGCTGCGTCATCGGCTCCGGCGCCCACACCCGGGAGGAATATGTGCAGATCGACAGCCTGCTCCCCGGCCTGAAGGTCGCGTTCGAGCTGGTGCTTCACCATTTTTAAGGAGGTCCCATGAAAAAGCTCTTGTATTTGATCCGCAACATCTTTCTCGGCATCTGGGTGGGTCTGATGCTGATCCTCTACACCCT
>JAFQSI010000335.1 GCA_017409645.1 Oscillospiraceae bacterium
GATCATGGAGTGGTCGAAGACCAATGTCCATTCCACCTTCCACATCTGCTGGGGCGCCCAGGCGGGCCTTTACTACCACTACGGCATCCCCAAGCACACCCTGGACAAGAAGCTCTTCGGCGTGTATCCCCACCGGGCGGATTACAAGCGGTCCATCCTGCTTCGGGGCTTCGACGATGAATTCTGGGTCCCCCATTCCCGTCACACGACTGTCCTCCGGGAGGACATCGCGGCAACGCCGGGGCTGAAGATCGTGGCGTCCTCGGACCAGGCGGGCGTGTACTGCGTTATGAACAAGGAGGGCCGTCAGATCTTCGTCACAGGACACTCGGAGTATGACGCCGACACCCTGAACCGGGAGTATGTCCGGGACAAGAAGCTGGGCCTGCCCATCGATCCCCCCGCCAACTATTTCCCCGATGACGACGATACCCAGGAGCCCATCGTGAGATGGCGGGGCCATGCCCATCTGCTTTTCAGCAATTGGCTGAACTATTTCGTTTACCAGACCACACCCTACGACATCATGACCATCGGACAGAATGGGGAGGAATGATATGAAGAAACGTTTGACTCGATCCCTGATCCTGATCTTTGCCCTTGTGACGGTGCTGCTGCTGGTGCCCGGTCAGCGGGCTGCGGCAGCATCATTGAAGCAGGGCAGCAGCGGGGCAGAGGTGAAGCGGCTGCAGCAGAATCTGATCGGCCTGGGCTTCCTGGAGGGTACCGCGGACGGCCGCTTCGGCGCCATGACCGCGGCAGCCGTGGCGGATTTCCAGGCTGAGTACGGCCTGGGCGTCGACGGCAAGGCCGGACAGGCCACCCAGACTGCCGTCCGTAATGCCGTCATCCGGCTCCAGGTGGACCTGAACAAGCTTGGCTACGCCACGGGCAGCGCCGACGGCAGCTACGGCGCGAAAACCCGTGCTGCCGTATCGGAATTTCAGTCCGACCGCGGCCTGAAGGCCACCGGCGTCATGGACGCGGCCGCCTGGGGGAAGCTCAACGCCCTCTCCGGCGGCATCCGGGCGGGCTCCAAGGTCAGCGGCAGCACCCAGGTGCGCTATCTGCAGCAGGGCCTGATCGGTCTGGGCTATCTGAGCGGCACGGCCGACGGCAGCTTCGGCACCAAGACCCGGGAGGCGGTCCGGAAATTCCAGAGCGCCTATGATCTGTCTGTCGACGGCAGCGCAGGTCCGGATACCATGACGGCGCTGAAAAACGCCGTGACTACCCTTCAGAGCGACCTGGCCCGGAACGGCTGCTACACCGGCAGCATCGACAGCATCTATGGTAACGGCACGAAGAAGGCCGTCAGGGCGTACCAGCGTACCGTGGGCGTGACGGAAACCGGTGTGTCCGGCCCGAAGACCATGGTCAAGCTCTACGGCTATTCCCTGGGCGGCAGCGACTCCGGGGAGTCGGATGGGAAGACCTATAAGATCTGGATCGATCCGCTGTACCAGGATGGGGATTACAGCAAGATCTGGTATGTCAACGGATCGAAGAAATCCACCACCGTACATAAATCCGGCTGCGGCGGTGTGGCTCTGGCCATGGCGCTGAACGCACTGCTGGATACGGACAAGTATACGGGCCTGAACGTGATGCAGTGGTATGCGGACAACGGCTACTATCTCGGCGGCGGTACCTATCAGCGGGGCATCTGGAAGTATCCCCGGAAGCTGGGCCTGCACACCGAATACTGCGACAAGGGCAGTACCCTCGTCTCCCACCTGAAGCAGAGCAGACTTGCGGTGGCCATCATCAAGGACAAGACCGGCGATGAGTTCTTCACCTACTCCGGCAGCGGCGGCCATTACATCCTGATCTCCGGCTACAGATCCAAGGACGGCGAGGATCAGATCTTCGTCAACAATCCCCTGAGCTGGAAGAAGACCGGCTGGTTCGACCTGGATGACCTGATGGCGAACGTCAGCAACGAGGAGCAGGGCTACACCAACTCCTTTGTGATCATCTATAAGTGACAAAAAGTCCCTCCGACGGTTCGGAGGGACTTTTTTACTGCCTTTTTATCATGCGGACGATACGCAGGACACTGAGAACAGCGAAGGAGACAGCCAGGGCGATGGTGTAGAAGAGCCATGCAAAGCCGCCGCCGGCGAAGG
The DNA here is from genome assembly GCA_017409645.1 of Oscillospiraceae bacterium. Classification (GTDB taxonomy): domain Bacteria; phylum Bacillota; class Clostridia; order Oscillospirales; family Oscillospiraceae; genus Faecousia. Next base: position 2,130 of record JAFQSI010000335.1, read on the forward strand.
CCCCGCTGCGGATCCGGACCCAGCCGAAGTACTCCGCCGACAGGGTCAGGAGCATGCCGAGGGTATGGGCGGTGTGGAAGTCCCGCCGGGACCTGCATGCCCAAATGACATGGGCGGTCAGAACGATGAGGCCGACGCCCAGAAACAGGTCCGGGTGATCGTTGATGGTCAGCCGGGCCAGCAGGAGCAGCCCGATATGCATGAGCAGGGTGGGAATGTGGATGTGTTTCACAGACAGACCCCCTTTCGGGGATATTATACAAGGAATGAGGAAAAATAACAATGGCAAATGGTAAAAATTCATAATTATTAAGTTGTCAGAGAGCGCATATCCTGATATAATAAGGCAAACAGAAAAGGAGGTATCGCATATGAAGCTGACTATCGACAATCGTGAGATCGAAGCAAGGACCAGCCAGACACTGCTGGAGCTGGTGCGGCAGCTGGGCCTGGATACAGACAGGCTTTCCACCCGTCCCCTGGCGGCGAAGCTCGCCGGCGAGACGTTCACCCTGAACTATGTCCCCGTGCGGCTGAAGGAGGAGCTGGATCCCACGGCCCCCCAGCGGCGGGCAATGGCGGCCTCCGGCGGCGTTGTGAAGCTGCTGCGCTATGGAGACAATACCGGCCGGGAGGCCTACACCCGGACGGTCCAGTTCGTGCTGTTCCTGGCCCTGCGGCAGCTCTGGCCCGGCGTCACCGCCAAGATGAACTGTACCGTCGGCCAGGGACTGTATATCCAGGTGCTGAGCGATGACTTTGACGCGGAGAAGCTCAAGGCCAGAGTGGCGGAGCTGATCGCCGAGGATATCCCCCTGCACCGCAGGCGTATCACAACGCCCCAGGCCATCGACTATTTCCGCTCCGATGGCCAGGAGGACAAGGCCCGGCTCCTGAGCTGGCGGACTGCGCCCCATTTCGATGTGTACACCCACGGCGATTTCGCCGATTACTACTACGGCGAGATGATGCCGTCGACAGGCTATATCACCGTCTGGGACATCATCCCTGTCCAGGGCGGCTTCATGTTCATCTTCCCGGATCCCCAGGATCCGGACCGGCTGGCCCAGTTCAATCAGATGCCCAATTTCTTCCGGGTCTTCAATGAGGGAGAGAAGTGGTGCCAGCTGCTCGACTGTGAGACGGTGGCGGACCTGAATGAGCTGGTGGCCTCCGGAAAGATCCGGGAGCTGATCCGGGTCAACGAGGCGCTCCATGAGAAGAGCTATTCCCAGGTGGCGGACATGATCACCGAGCGCGGGGCCAAGGCGGTGCTGCTGGCCGGTCCCAGCTCCAGCGGCAAGACCACCTCCGCCAACCGTCTGGCAGTGCAGCTGCGGGTCCACGGCATGCGGCCGGTGCTGATGAGTCTGGACGACTACTATATCGACCGGGACAAGATCGCCCCCGGTCCCGATGGAAAGCTGGACTTAGAGCATATCAACACCATCGACACGGACCTGTTCCGCTATGACCTGAAGCGTCTGCTGGAGGGTCAGGAGGTGGAGCTGCCGTCCTTCAGCTTCAAGCTGGGCCGCCGGGTCTGGAAGGGCCACAAGCTGAAGCTGGACGCCGATTCCGTGGTCATTGTGGAGGGTCTCCACGCCCTGAATCCCATGCTGATGCCCGAGGACATCGCGCCGAATCTGATCTTCCGGATGTATGTCAGCGCCCTGATCCCCCTGAACCTGGACAACCACAACAGGATCCCCACCTCCTATCTGCGGCTGCTGCGGCGTACCGTCCGGGATTACGAGACGCGGGGCTCCAGCGTGGAGCATACCATGGGCATGTGGGAGAGCGTCCAGCGGGGCGAAAAACGGTGGATCTTCCCCTATCAGGAGAATGCAGACGTGATCTTCAACAGCTCCACCCTCTACGAGCTGGCGGTGCTGAAGAAGCATATCTATCCGCTGCTCACCGCCGTTCCCCCGGAGGAGAGCTGCTATGACGAGGTCCGCGCCATCGTCAAGATCCTCAATTTCGTCAAGGAGGCAGACGTTGACGACGAGATCCCGCCCACTTCTCTTGTGCGGGAGTTCATCGGCGGCAACGCATTTTACAGATGATCTATACCGATTTGACCATCAAGGCCATGAATCTGGCCTATACTGCCCACCATGGGCAGTTTGACAAGGGCGGCGTGCCCTATATCTTCCATCCCATCCACCTGGCGGAGGAGATGGACGATGAGGTTTCCACCTGCGTGGCCCTGCTCCACGACACCGTGGAGGATACGGCGGTGACGCTGGAGGAGCTGGCGGAGAGCTTTCCACGGGAAATCGTGGAGGCGGTGGAGCTGCTGACCCACCGGGAGGGCGTGGAGTATTTCGAGTATATCCGCTCTATCAGGGCGGATCCCGTGGCGGTGAAGGTCAAGCTGGCCGACCTGCGTCACAACGGCGACCCCAAGCGGATCAGCAATCAGGGGAACGCGGAAAAGCGCAGAGAGAAGTACGCCAAGGCATGGAAGATCCTGACAGAAGCATAAAGCACCAGCCCGGTCCGTTTGGACCGGGCTGCTATGATGTCAGGCTTTTGTGCAGAGTTCGCGCAGGGCTTCGACCGGTTCGCTGTCATAGATCAGGAACATAGGCAGCTGTTTGGCCAGGGGGAGGTCCTTGGGATCGACCTCCATGCGGTCGATGAGGATGCGCACACTGTCGATCCGGATTTCCGGCTCGATCTGGCGGATGAGCTGGAGCTGGCGGGCGACGGTGTCCTCCAGGGGGAGGGCGTCATCGGGGAAAAGGGTCCAGCTCTGGAGCTTGTCGCTGTAGGACAGCTCGTCGAACATATGCAGGATCAGGGTATTGCCGTGGAAGAACCAGCCGTTCATGCGCCTGGGGTCCATGGACGGCAGATAGCGGATGGGAAGACCCGCTTCCCGGATCTGTTCATAGAGCCGGAAGTCAGAGGAATCCGCCGCCGCGCCGAAGGGGATGCCCGTCTCCTGATAAAAGGCAGTTCTGCGGTAGCGCAGATACCGCACGGGATAGCACAGGGCAGTCCAAATGGTGTAGAAAAGGAGCATCAGTCCCACCCAGATGCCGAGGAAAATGTTTCGGATGATGTACCAGAGTTTTTTCATATGTCCTCCTCAGAAGTGGTGCAGAATAAGCTCGAAGGCGACCTTCAGGCCGGGGAGGAGGCTGTCAATCTCGATGTATTCCTCCCGGGTGTGGGCGCCGGAGCCGATGACGCAGCCGGGACAGATGGCGGGGATGCCCATACTCAGGGGCACGTTGCAGTCGGTGGAGCCGGGGCCGAAGGTCACATCGAAGCCGTAATGGGCCCTGACCGCGTCGGCGGCCCGGGCGCAGAGGGCGGCGCTGTCAACAGGAACGCCGCAGGGACGGTCGCCCACCACTTCCATCTCAATTTCCACGCCGTTCTGACGGAATTCCTCCACTATGCGGTCAAAAGATGACTGCATGATGGAAAGTCCCTCCCGTTCGTCGGAGCGGAATTCGAAGAGCATTTCGGCCTTTTGGGCGATGGTGTTCACCGAGGTGCCGCCGGAGATGGTGCCGACGTTGTAGGTGGTCTTGCCGATGGGCGGGACTTTGATTTCGTACAGCCTTGCGATCAGCCCGGAGAGCTGGGCGATGGCGTTGGGCGCGCCGAAGCGGCCATAGGAGTGGCCGCCCTCCGTGGTCACGGTGACCCGGAAGCGGCGGGAGCCCACGGCCTTGTTGACGATGGC
>JAFQSI010000336.1 GCA_017409645.1 Oscillospiraceae bacterium
ATGTCGAACTGCTCCGCCAGGGCCTGGATGGGGTTGAAGAATTTGCCGATATACATATAGAAGGACACCACAACGGCGCTGTCGATGACCTGGCCGAACCAGACCCGGCCCAGGATGTGAGCCCGGGAGCCCATGTACAGCAGACACAGGATCGACGAGATATTCAGCATGTACACCATGGGCCGGAAAATGCCGAAGACCACCATCCGACCCAGCTTGGCCTTGCGCAGGGCCGCGGAGCGTTCCAGGAAATCCGCCTGCTTCCGGTCCTCCCGGTTGAAGATCTGGATGATCTTCATGCCGGACAGGTTCTCCGACAGGAAGGTGTTCAGATCCGTGGTGGCGTTGGTGACGGCCCGGTGGGCCCGGCGGGAAAATCTGCGGAACATGATGGTGAACAGGACGATGAAGGGCACGAAGCACAGCACCATCAGCGTCAGGGCGTAGTTGAGCATCAGCATAGCGCCCAGCACGCCGAAGACCACCAGGATATTCTTCACCAGGGTCACCAGAATGTTGGTGAACATGTAGCTGATGGCGTTGGGATCGTTGGAGACTCTCGTCACCAGGGTGCCCACGGGGATGTTGTTGAGCTGATCGTGGCTCAGGGATTCAATGTGGGTGAACACGTCCAGGCGGATCTGGGAGAGGATCTTCTGGCCGGTCTTCTGCAGCAGCATGGCCTGCAGGTAGGTGCAGACCAGGCTCACCACCAGGATGGAGCCGTAGACGGCGACCATGGAGAACAGCTGGGCCAGCTCAAAGTCCGTCTGGACCAGTCCCACCAGCTTGCCCACCAGCAGCGGCGACAGCACATCGTAGACCACGGAGAAGGCCATGACCAGCAACGTCAGGGCGAACTGCTTCCAGTAGGGTCTGGCATAGGCCAGCAGACGGCGGATGATCTCCCGGTCGTCCATATTCCGGTCGAAGCCCATGGCCTCCTTTTTGTTCCGGACCAGGGCGTAGGCCACCAGGAAGCCCAGGGTGAACAGGCCGATGATGCCGCCCACGATCAGAAGGGGCAGATATTCATGCATGCTGGGCGCCTCCTTCCTCCTCTAATCTTTGCAGCTCGACCATTTTGCGGTAATCCGGGCACCTGTCCAGCAGCTGGGCGTGGGTGCCCATGTCCACCAGCCGGCCCTCGTCGATGAAGAGGATCTTGTCCATGCTCTCGATGGTGCTGATCCGGTGGGCGATGAGGATGGTGGTCCTGCCCGCCCGCGTTTCGCGCAGGCCCTGCAGGATGGCCTTTTCGGTTTTGGTATCGACGGCGGAGACGCTGTCGTCCAGGATCAGCACGGGGCTGTCCTTCAAAAGGGCACGGGCGATGGAGATGCGCTGCTTCTGACCGCCGGAGACGGTGACGCCCCGCTCGCCCAGGACGGTGTCGTAGCCCTCCTGGAACCCCTGGATGTTGTCGTCCACATCTGCCAGACGGGCCATTTCGATGACATCGGCCCGGTCGTATTCCTCCACACCGAAGGCGATGTTGTGTTCGATGGTATCCGAGAACAGGAAATTGTCCTGGGGCACATAGGCGCAGGCCGCCCGGACGGACCGGATGGACACCTCGTTGATGTCCCGTCCGTCCAGGAAGACGGTGCCGTCGGGGACATTGTAGGTCCTGAGCAGCAGGTCCACCAGGGTGGTCTTGCCGGAGCCGGTCTTGCCCACCAGACCCACATTCTCGCCGGCCTTGATGGTGAAGGACACATGCTCCAGGGCGTCGAATTCGCCGTCGGGGTAGCGGAAGGTCAGGTCCCGGAATTCGATGTCGCCCCGGACGTTTTCCAGCTCGGAAACGCCCGGACGGTCGGCGACCGTGACCTCGGCATCCAGCAACTCGCCGATCCGGGCCAGGGACGCCCGGCCACGGGAGGTCATGTCGATCAGCTCGGAGACGGCCATGATGGGCCAGACCACGGATGTGAAGTAGCTGATGAACTCCACCAGCATACCGGCGCTGAATTTACCGTGATAGACCAGATATCCGCCGTAGCCCAGGATCACGCAGATCACGCTCTCAACGAAAAGCGTCACCAGGATGCGCATCAGCACCGAGGCCTTGGTGTGGTCGAGATTGGCCTTTTCATTCTCCACGTTGAGCTTTTTGAAGGCCATCAGCTCCACAGACTCCTTGACGAAGGCCTTGATGACGGCGATGCCGGAGAAGCTCTCCTGGGCGAAATCCGAAAGCCGGGAGAAGGCCGCCTGCCGGATGTCCCACTTTTTCATCATGTACCGGCCCAGCACCGTGGCCGAACAGAGCAGGAAGGCCATGGGGATCAGCGACAGCACCGTCAGCAGGATATCCAGGCGGGCCATCTTGCTCACAGCCAGCACGCCCATGAAAATGGCGTCACAGAACATCATGACGCCCCAGCCGAAGCACTCCTGGACCGTGTCCAGATCGTTGGTGAACAGACTCATCAGGTTGCCCACCTTGTTGACCTGGTAGTATTCCCGGCTCAGATGCCGGGCATGGTCGAACATGCTCCCCCGGAGCCGGGCCTCCAGCAGAATGGACGCACCGAAGAAGCAGACCCGCCACAAAAAGCGGCCCGCCACCACCGAGAGGATGACGCCCACCATGGGCATGCAGACCGACTCCAGCAGAAATTCCAGATCAAAGGCGTGCTGCACGCCCTCCACCGTCACCGAACCGGCGAACATGCCGTCGATGACCAGCTTGTACAGCTCCGGGATCACCAGCTGCAGATAGTCCACCGCGATCAGCGATGCCAGACCGAACAGCAGCATCGGCGCATAGCGCAGGTAATAGCGGTTGATGTGTTTGCCGAATATCACGGGTATGACCTCCTGTCATGAAAAATTCCAAAAATGCCCGCCAATGGGCAACAAATGTATTGTAACAGAGAACGGTTGCAATTGCAACTGTATGCGCATAAAAAAGCGCCCCTGTTCCCAGGGGCGCTTTGGACGTCAATTCAGAACGATCTGCCCATTCTCCGCGTCGGCGGTGACGGTGCTGCCGGGCAGGACTCTGCCGGAGAGCAGAAGCTTGCTGAGCTTCGTTTCGATGGTGTGCTGGACATAGCGCCGCAGGGGCCGGGCGCCGTAGGCGGGGTCATAGGCTTCCGCGACGATGAAGTCCTTGGCCCGCTCCGTCACCTCGATCCGCAGCTGCTGGGACTCCAGGCGGCGGTTGAGCTGGGCGATCTGCAGGTCGATGATCGCGCCGATGTTCTCCCGGGTCAGGGGCTTGTAGAAGACGATCTCGTCCAGCCGGTTCAAAAATTCCGGCCGGAAGGACCGGCGCAGGAGCCCGTTCACGGCGTCCTTCACAGAATCCAGGATATTGCCCTCGGCGTCGATGCCGTCCAGCAGATACTCGCTGCCCAGGTTGGAGGTCAGGATGATGATGGTGTTCTTGAAGTCCACGGTCCTGCCCTGGGAATCAGTGATGCGCCCGTCGTCCAGGACCTGCAGGAGGATGTTGAACACGTCCTCGTTGGCCTTTTCGATCTCGTCGAAGAGCACCACGCTGTATGGGCGGCGGCGGATCTTCTCCGTCAGCTGGCCTGCCTCGTCATAGCCCACATAGCCGGGAGGTGAGCCGATCAGTTTGGACACCGTGTGCTTCTCCATATACTCGGACATATCCAAACG
>JAFQSI010000337.1 GCA_017409645.1 Oscillospiraceae bacterium
CGGACCACCTTGCCGTTCTCCACGTCATAGACCTTGAACTGCTCGGTGTGGCCGAAGTGCTGGAAGATGGCACCGTTGTCATAGGTAACTGCGATTCTCATAATTTCTTCTCCTTTCGGTTGTTCGGGTGTGGGTGGGACGGAGGGGCCGCAGGCATTGGCACAGCCGTCGCCGGGACAAAGCCGGTAACTGCCGCCGCCGATGGTCAGGCATTTGCCCAGAACGATGGCTTCGGCGATCTTCCGCCGGGCGGACTCATACACTTCCGTGGCGGTGGTCCGGGAGATGTCCATCCGTTTGGACGCCTGCTCGTGGGTCAGACCCAGATGGTCCACCAGCCGGATGATCTCGAATTCGTCGCAGGTCAGGTTGACCTCCTCCCCCGCGCCGATGCCGTCAGGCTGAAATTGCCGGTATTCCGGCTCCCGGCAGATCCGCCGCCGCCGCTGTGGCCGTGCCATGTCAGTCACCTCCGTTTTCGGTATATGTCGATTATAGCACGGGTATTCGGAAATGTAAAGGAAAAAATGTAGGGAACGGCTTGCCGTTCCCTTCTTGTGCAGTAGGATTTGCTGACCATTTCAAACAGAAGGACCCACTCACAACAACCACTGTCATTGCGAGGAGCCGTCAGGCGACGCACCCCAGGGTGGCCTCTCTTGCCCTTCGGGCAATTCACCTTCTGGCAATCCGTTCTCTTTCCGGCCCCGGCGGGGCCGGGCGGTGCTGCGCACCGCTGGGGATACGGATTGCCACGGGCTTACGCCCTCGCAATGACAGAGAAAATTTGAAAATCGCTGCTTCTGTATTGACAGCAGAACGGCCCACAGGCCGTTCCCTACAAATTCAATGGAACCGTCTCGCGTAGCCGCACTTCCGGCACAGCTCCTCGGCGGCTTTTCGGCGGGAGAAGCCCTCGACGATGGCCCTTGCTCTGGGGCTGTCCAGAATTTCTTCAACAGGCTGCACGAACATGTTGCCCAGGGGGATGTCGCCGTTGTGGTCCAGGCAGCAAGGGACCACGGTGCCGTCGCTGAGGATGCCGAAGTGGTCCCGGAGGCCGTGGCAGAAGACGGCGCTTCCACCGTCCTCCGCGCCCAGGTCCGGCCAGTCGAACCGGTCCCCGTGTTCCAGGTACAGCTTGTCCTGAATGCGGGTGGCCCTCGGCTCCTCGGTCCACGCCCAGGGGAATCTCGCTCTGGTCAGATCCAGGGTGGAGATATTCCGGCCCTCGTCGTAGCCCTGGTTCCACAGCCGCAGGACCACGATGATCCCCGCCCGGCTGGCCCGGTCGGCGAAGTCCAGACAGGCGTTTATATAGTTGACATAATCCTCGTTCGTCCCCTCCTCGAAGCTGTGGACGGAGAGGTTGACCTTGTGGACCTTTGCATCGATCAGAGCCTGGCCCCGCTGCTGCAGGAGGGTGCCGTTGGTGGTGATCTGGGATTTGAAGCCCAGCTCCGATGCGATGGCGAGCATTTCCGGCAGCTGCGGGTGGGTCAGGGGCTCGCCCATCAGGTGGTAGTACAGGTATCCGGTGACGCCCGTCAGCTTTTCTGCGATGGCCCGGAATTCGTCAGCCGTCATCATCCGCGGCTCCCGGAGGGTGCCGGGGCAGAAGGAGCAATTTCGGTTGCAGAGGTTCGTGATCTCCACATAGACCCGGGAATAGGGATATTTCTTACTCAAAATAGTACACTCTCGTTTCATAGGGGCGGGTGGTGAAGCCGTTGCCGTGGACGTTGTTTTCCATATAGTTGTTCAGTACCAGCCTGCCCTTGCTCAGGTCGAAGCCCTCGGGGGCCCAGAAGCCCACGCTCTTGTCCGTGAAGGAGCAGATGACCAGCAGCCGCTTGCCCTCCAGGCTCCGCTCGTAGACATACAGCTCCCGGCTGTCCTCGATATGCTCCTTATATTCGCCGTAGACGGCAACGGGATGCTTCTTCCGGAAGGCGATGAGCTTCCGGTAGTGGTTGAAGATGGAATTCTCGTTGAGGATCTCGGCCCGGGCGTTGATCTGCTTATAGTTGGGGTTGATGGGCATCCAGGGCTTGCCGGTGGTGAAGCCCGCATTGAGGGAGTCGTCCCACTGGACCGGGGTCCGGGCGTTGCCCCGGGTGGTCCGGGAGATCCGCTCTTCGGCCTTTTTCTTCGACATGCCCATCATGCGCAGGGTTCGCATGGTGTTGACGGTCTGCACATCCTGGTACTCGGAGATGTCCTCGAGATTGATGTTGACCATGCCGATCTCCTGGCCCTGGTAGATGAAGGGGGTGCCCTGCTGGAGCATGAAGCAGTTGGCCAGCATCTTGCCGGAGACGGTCCGGTACTTCTCGCTGCCGTAGCGGGAGATGATCCGGGGGTGGTCGTGGTTTTCCAGATACAGGGCGTTCCAGCCCTTTCCATGGAGGGCGTACTGCCACCGGGAGAAGGCCTTCTTCAGCTTCAGCAGGTCAAAGGGCTTCTGCAAGGCGTCCAGGAACAGGCAGTCGGCCTCCATATGCTCGAAGTGGAACATCATATCCAGCTCCTGGCCGGGGCCCTCGGTGATGTATCTCAGGGCATTCTTCTCGTTCATCATGGGGGCCTCGCCCACCACGAAGCAGTCATATTCGTTCAGGACCTCCCGGAATTCCCGGAGGTATTTATGCACATTGGGGCCGTCCATGTAATGCTCCATGCCGCAGGCGGCGGGGATGGGCAGGCCGTTGGGCAGGCCCTGGCGCTTGGAGATGAAGGTGATGACGTCCTCCCGGAAGCCGTCGACGCCCAGCTCCAGCCAGAAGCGCATGATATCCTTGACCTCCTGGCGGACCTTGGGGTTGTCCATGTTCAGGTCCGGCTGTTTTTTGGCGAAAATGTGCAGGTACCAGGCCTGGGCATCGGAATCCCACTCCCAGGCCTTGCCCTCGAAAAGAGAAGACCAGTTGTTGGGCCGCTTCTTCCCCTCCCGCCAGAAGTAGTAGTCCCGGTAGGGGGAATTGGGGTCCTTGCTGGCCTGGAACCAGGGATGCTCGTCGGAGGTGTGGTTGACGACCAGATCCATGATGACCTTCATCCCCCGCTCGTGGGCGCCGTCCAGGACGGCCCTGAAATCGGCCATGGTGCCGTACTCGGGGTTGATGGAATAGTAGTCGGAGATGTCGTAGCCCATATCGGCATTGGGGGACGCGTACAGGGGCGAGAACCAGATGCCGTCCACGCCCAGAAGCTTGAGATAGTCCAGTCGGCTCAGCACGCCCTGCAGATCGCCGATGCCGTCGCCGTTGCCGTCGCAGAAGGAGCGGGGCCAGATCTGATAGAAGACCATATCTTTGTACCAACGTTTCTTTTCCATGGGAATCCCTCCATGCGGTTTTCTTTTGATTTTAGCACAAAATTCTCCCGGTGGCAACGGTGGAAAACTGCGCTGTGCTGTATAAGCTACTTTGCTGAAAAAACGGCCTTGGAAAGGGGCTCAATTTTACCCCCGGAGCCGGTCAAAGCCCTTGCGTTCACCGGAGAAAAATGATAAAATGATTTATTATGCGAAACTTTGCCCACCCAACGGAGGACTGACGATATGAATACCAAAACCACCAGAATCACGCCGCAGCAGGTGGACGCGCAGCTTGCCGTCTGCCAGAAGATCCACGCCTACTGGGCCCAGCGGAACATCACCCCCAAGGCCTATGTGGAGACTTACGGCTGCCAGCAGAACGAGGCCGACTCCGAACGGATCCGGGGCATGCTCAGTGAATCCGGCTACGCCATCGTGAATGAGGCCGAGGGAGCCGACGTGGTGGTCATGAACACCTGCGCCATCCGGGAGCATGCGGAGCAGCGGGTCTTCGGCAACCTGGGCGCCCTGACCCACACCAAGCGCCGCCACCCGGAGCAGAAGATCTTCCTGTGCGGCTGCATGGCCGGTGAGCCCACCGTCTGCGAGCGGATCAAAAAGAGCTTCCCCCATGTCAGCGGTGTCTTCTCCACCCACCATCTGTGGGAGTTCCCCAGCCTTCTGTGGCAGGTGCTGACCACCAGGAAGCGGGCCTTTGCAGTCGAAGACGAGGCCGGCTCCATCGCCGAGGGTCTGCCCGTGGTCCGGAGCAACACCCTGAAAAGCTGGGTGAGCATCATGTACGGCTGCAACAATTTCTGTACCTATTGCATCGTCCCCTATGTCCGGGGCCGGGAGCGCAGCCGACTGCCCGAGGATGTGCTGGCTGAATGTAGGGAGCTGATCGCAAGCGGCTGCAGAGAGATCACCCTGCTGGGCCAGAATGTCAACTCCTACGGTAAGGATCTGGGGCTGGGCGTCGATTTTGCGGACCTGCTAGCCCAGATCGCCCGGCTCGAGGGCGATTTCCTCATCCGCTTCATGACGAGCCATCCCAGGGACGCTTCCAAAAAGCTTTTCGATACCATGGCGAAGTACCCCAAGATCGCCAAGCAGCTGCACCTGCCCTTCCAGTCCGGCTCCAGCCGGGTGCTGAAGGCCATGAACCGGCATTATGACCGGGAGCAGTACCTGGAGCTTGTGCATTACGCCAAATCCGTCATGCCGGAGCTGGTGCTGACTTCCGATGTCATCGTGGGCTTCCCCGGCGAGACGGCGGAGGAATTCGAGGAGACGATGACCCTCATTGAGGAGGTCCGCTACGACTCCCTCTTCACCTTCATCTTCTCCCCCCGGATCGGCACCCCCGCCGCCAAAATGGAGGACCCCACCCCCAGGGCTGAGAAAAACGAGCGCTTCGACCGGCTCTGCGCCCTGCAGAACAAGATCTCCGAGGAGATCCACGAGGGCTATGTGGGCAAGACCTTCCGTTGTTTGGTGGACGGAAAAGACAAGGACCTCCTCACCGCCCGCACCGAGGGAGGCAGACTGGTCCGCTTTGAAGGCTGCGACAGTCTCATCGGCACTTATCAGAACATCAAAATCACCGGTTCCAATACCTGGAGCCTTACGGGCCAGATTGGAGATTGAAGAGTGGAGAGTGAAGATATCTCCAATCTCAACTCTACAATCTCCACTCTACAAGAAAGAGGTTCATCATGGCAAAACCTGAACAAGAATTAACGCCCATGAAGCGGCAGTACAACCAGATCAAATCCGAGAATCAGGACTGCATTCTCTTCTTCCGGCTGGGCGATTTTTATGAGATGTTCGACGACGACGCCCGCATCGCCGCAAAGGAGCTGGATCTGACTCTGACCACCCGGGACCGGAACAAGCCCAGGGAGGAGCAGACCCCCATGTGCGGCGTGCCCTTCCACAGCGTGGACAGCTACATCGCCCGGCTCGTCGCCAAGGGCTACAAGGTGGCCATCTGCGAGCAGATGGAGGATCCCGCCACGGCCAAGGGCATCGTGGAGCGGGACATCACCCGGATCGTCACCCCCGGCACCGTCACCGAGAGCTGCATGCTCGACGAGACGAAAAACAACTACATGGCCTGTCTCTACGGCGAGGGCGGACGGTACGGTCTGGCCTTCTGCGATGTCTCCACCGGCGCTTTCTTCGCCACGGTCTGCGCCGACGCCGCCGCTGCGGCGGGTGAGCTGGGCAGGTTTTCCCCCTCCGAGTGCATCCGGGGCGGCAACGGCTGCGACGCCGAGGAACTCAACAGCGCCCTGTTCCTGCGGCTGCGCTGCTGCGTGGACGAGGGCAAGCCCGGCGATTTCGATCTGGTGGCCGCCGAGGAGCTTTTGCAGCGCCACTTCGGCAGGACCCTTGCCGAGCTGGGCATCTCCGGCATGAGCGCCGCCATCATCGCCTGCGGCACGCTGCTTGCCACCCTGCTCCAC
>JAFQSI010000338.1 GCA_017409645.1 Oscillospiraceae bacterium
AAATGGACGGTCCCGGCGGGACAAAGCTCCGCGGCCAGGGCCCGGATCTTCCGCTCCTCATCGCCGATGCCGGCGATCAGCAGCCGGGCATTGGGGCACGCGGCCACGGTCCGGGCGAAGGCCCGGATCAGGGTGGACATGTCCTTCACGGGATCGATCCGCGCGGCGATGCCGAAGATCACATTCCCCTCGTTCCAGTCCAGCCCCAGCTCCTGCAGGTAGGCCTGCCGGGTCTTGTGGGGCAGCTTTTTCGGGAAGCCGACGCCGTTGTAGATGGTGAAGATCCGTCCGCCGTCATAGCCCCGAAGCTCCAGCCGCTCCTTCATGGCGTCGCTGACCGCCACCCAGCCGTCCCGGCGGCGCAGGGCGAAGCGGTTGAGCAGACCCACAGTCCGGTCCGTCAGGGGCCGGGACAGGTAGTCCAGCCTGGGGTCGGAATGGACGGTGGAGATCACGGGGCAGCTGGCCCGGCCCATGAGCAATGACACCACATTGGCCCTGGCCCCGTGGCAGTGGAGGATGTCGAACTCCTTGTTCCGGAGGTATTTTTTCAGATTCCGGGCAATGTGGAACAGGCTTCGCTTTTTCAGTACCCGGGTGTTGATGCCCCTTTCCCGGGCCTCCTGGGCAAAGGGACCCTCGAGAAAGCAGGCCAGCTCCACCGTATGGTTCCGGCCCAGCTCCTCCAGAAGGCTGATGACATGGGTCTTCGCGCCGCCCACATCGCCTCCGGAGATCAGATGCATGATTTTCATAGGATCACTCCCGCATGGCGCGCCTTCTGGCCAGATTGATGGGACCCTCGTGGATGGTGTGGTTGATCCAGCTGATGGACTTGCCGCAGCCGTAGACCACGCAGAAATCCGGGTCGTCGGCCATGGTGCAGGGGATGGCGGTACGGTCCGCGATGAGCTGATCCATACCCCAGATCTGGCTGCCGCCGCCGGTCAGGGTGATGCCGTTGCGGGAGATATCGCCCACCAGCTCGGGGCTCGTCTCCTCCAGCACATGGAGGACCTCGTCGGTGATCTGACGGGCGGGACGGCGCAGGACCTCAAATATCTCCGAGGAGAACAGCTCGATGGTCCTGGGCAGGCCGGTCTTGGCGTCCCGGCCCTTGACGGTCATGGAGATATCCTCCGGACGGGGCCAGACGCAGCCGATCTGGATCTTGATTTCCTCGGCGGTGACCTGTCCGATGACCACGCCGTGCTTGCGGCGGACATGGCGGGCGATGGCCTCGTCGAAGGCGTCGCCTGCGGCCTCCACGGAGGAGGAATTGGCCACGCCGTTCAGGCTCAGCACCGCGATGTCCGTGGTGCCGCCGCCCACGTCCACGACCATGTGGCCGTTGGCCTCCTCGATGGGCAGATTGGCGCCCAGGGCCGCGGCCAGGGGCTCCTCGATCAGATACACGCGCCGGGCGCCGGCCTCGATGGCGGCGTTGATGACGGTGCGCTCCTCGACCTCCGTGACGCCGGAGGGAACGCAGATGACCACACGGGGCTTGGGATTGAAGACGGAGGACTTGATGGCCCGGCGGAACAGATGCTGCAGCATCTGGACCGTCATCTCATGGTCGGAGATGACACCGTCCTTCAGGGGCCGCATGGCCACCACGTTGCCGGGGGTGCGGCCCATCATGTTCCGGGCGTCGGCGCCCACCTGCAGGATCTTGCCGGTGTTCTTGTCCACCGCCACCACGCTGGGCTCCCGGACCACCACGCCCTTGCCCTCGACATAGATCAGGACATTGGAGGTACCCAGGTCCACGCCCAGGTCGCTGGTGAAGAAATTGAAATTGAGATTACGGATTTTTTTAAAGCTGAATGCCATGGTAACACCTACTTGCTCGATGTGGTTGAAGCCGCTGCAACGGCTGCGAAAATGACTTCCTCCGCCCCTGCCGTCAGCAGGACGCGGGCACATTCCGAGGCCGTGGCCCCGGTGGTGACGATATCGTCCAGCAGAAGCACCCGCTTCCCGCGCAGCAGCTCCGGCCGGACGGCTCTGTATGCGCCAAGCACATTGGCCCGGCGTTCTGCGGAAGTTTTCAGGCCGGAATTGGCCCGATTGTTCCGAATCTTTTCCAATAATCCTTCTGCGCTGATCCCAAGCTCCGGGCTCACCGCCTTCGCCAGAAGCTCCACCTGGTCGAAGCCCCGCCGGCGCAGCCGCTGACGGCTCACCGGCACCCAGGTGACGATGTCCGCCTCCGGCAGATCCCGGAGGATCCGCATGGCCATCAGCCGGCCGTAGGCGGCGGCATAATGGCGGGCGCTGCCGAATTTGTAGCGGTGCAGGCTCTTGCGGACCTGGCCCTCATAGCGCCATACGGCGGTCAGATCCGCCACATGGGGCACCTTCTTTTTGCCGTAGTGGTACTCAGGCTGATCCGTCCGGCAGCGGCGGCACAGGTCCGTCTCCTCCTTCGCCAGGAGATCCCGGCAGAGGATGCATTTCCTGGGGAACAGCCACTCCAAAGCTCTGCGGATCATGCGCCGCCCTTTCCCTGGAGCCGCAGCTTCAGGCCGGAGTAGCGGCGGCTGCGCTTGGCGTTGTTCGTCATGGTGACGACCACCTCTTCCCTGCCGGCGATGATCAGCAGCTCCCTGGCTCTGGTGACGGCGGTGTAGAGGACGCTGCGGCTGAGCAGATACGGCGAACCATTCCAGGCCGCCAGAATCACCGCCCGGTACTCGCTGCCCTGGCTCTTATGCACCGTCATGGCATAGGCCAGCTCCAGCTCAGTCAACTGTGAGAAATCGTACTCCGCCTCCCGGTCGTCGAAGACCACCGTGACCGTCTCGGCCTTCGGGTCGATGGCGGTGATGGAGCCGATGTCTCCGTTGAAGACGCCCGCGCCCACGGCGCTGCCGTCGGTCTTCCTCCACAGTATATCATAATTGTTGCGGATTTGCATCACCCGATCGCCCTCCCGGAAGGAAAAATCCCCGTGCTGGCGCTCTTTTTTCGTGGGAGCGGGCGGGTTGAGGACCTTCTGCAGGAGCTTGTTGAGGTAAATGGTGCCCGTGGGACCCTTGCGGGTGGGGCTGAGGACCTGGATCTGGTCGGCCGGGATACCCATGTTCTGGGGCAGCCGGGTGCTGCACAGGTCGCAGATCAGCTGGGTCAGGGCCTCCTCGGAATTCCTTCTCATGAAGAAGAAGTCCCTGTCCACCCGCCGCAGCTCCGGCAGCTCGCCGGAGTTGATCCGGTGGGCGTTCATGACGATCAGGCTCTCCCTGGCCTGCCGGAAGATGTCCGTCAGCCGGACCGTGGGCAGCATATTGCTGCGCAGCATGTCTCCGAAGGGGAAGCCGGGGCCCACCGGCGGAAGCTGATCCGGGTCGCCCACCAGGATCAGGCGCTTGTTCAGGGGGACGGCCTGCAAAAGGCTGTAAAGCAGCTGCACGTCCACCATACTCATCTCATCGACGATGACCGCGTCAGCCTTCAGGGGCTGATCCGCGTCCCGTGAAAAGACCATCCGGCCCGTATTCGGGTCGATCCCCGCCTCCAGGAGCCGGTGGATGGTGCTGGCCTCCTCGCCGGTGACCTCCGTCAGCCGCTTGGCGGCTCTTCCGGTGGGCGCGGCCAGGACGCATTTGAGCTGCATATGTCCCAGCAGGGATAAAATGCCGTTGACGATGGTGGTCTTGCCGGTGCCGGGGCCGCCGGTGATCAGCAGCACGCCGGTGCTGGCAGCGGAGCGGATGGCGCTTCGCTGCTGGTCGGAGTATCGCACGGCGCTCTCCGATTCCACCTTCGCCATCAGCCGGTCCAGGTTCTCCGGCTCCGGATGGGGCCACTGGGCCATTTTCAGCAGATGCAGGGCGCTGCCCACCTCCGCCTCATGGATCTGGGGCAGGTAGACCACGTCGATATCCGCCAGATTCTGGCAGACCAGCCGCTCCCCCTCCCGGAGCCGGGTGATGCCCGTCTCGGCGGCCTCCAGCTCCACGCTCAGCAGCTGGGCCGTGGCAGCCGCCAGCTTGGCCCGGGGCAGGAAGGTGTGGCCCCCCTGAAGATTGTAGCTCAGCTCAAACAGGACGCCGGCCTCGATGCGTCTGGGGTCATCCGCCGCCACGCCCAGCTCGATGGCGAACCGGTCCACCGCATGGAAGGGGGCGTCCAGCCCCTCGTCCATCAGCAGATACGGATCATCGTACAGCAGCTCCACCGTCTGTTCGCCGTAGAGCTTGTAGGTCCGGACGCCCAGCTCCGTGGGCAGCTGGTGGAGGGCAAAGAATTCCATCAGCTGGCGCATCCCCGCCTGACGGCGGAATTCCTCGCCGAACAGCCGGGCCTTCTCCTTTGAGATGCCCGGAACGAGGGCCAGCTTTTCCGGCTCCCGCTCCAGCACCAGCAGGGTCTGCTCGCCAAAATATTCCACGATCCGGGCCGCCATCACCGGGCCGATGCCCTTGATGGCCCGGCTGCTGAGATAGCTCTGGATCTCCAGGGCCGTCTGGGGCAGAAGCCGCTCCAGAAATTCGGCCTCGAACTGCCTGCCGAAATTCGAGTGATTGCTCCATTTTCCCGTGACCATCAGCCGCTCGCCCACCACGGGCATGGGGATGGTGCCCACCACCGTGACGGTGACGCCGCCGCCGCAGTTCAGCCGCAGCACCGCATAGCCGTTGTCGTAATTCTGATAGACCACTGCCGCCACGGCGCCCTGCAGGATCTCCAATTCTTCGTTCAAATCGTCTCTCTCCCATCCAAGGGGGATATCATCCCATTTTCGTACCGTACATTATAGCATATAACCACCTGAACGGGAAGTGGTTTTTACAAAAAAAGACTGCCGTCCGAAGACGGCAGTCTCAGAAAGAAACCCAGGATCACTTGGCGAGCCTGCGCTGGAAGAACTTGACCGTCTCCACAACGGGGATGACCAGGAAGGCCAGACCCATGGCGATGGCGTACTCATCCAGGCCGATGGGCATAAAGCCGAAGGCATCGGCCAGGAAGGGGACCTCCAGCAGCAGCGTGGTCAGGACCAGGGAACCGATCATGGCGGCCCACAGGATCTTGTTCTGGCTCTTCAGGGAGAAGACGGACTTGCGCTGGGAGCGCAGGTTAAAGGAGTGGAAGATCTCACACATGGACATGGTCAGGAAGGCCATGGTCATGCCGTGTTCGGACACACCGGCGGCGCGCAGCGCAGCAAAGGAGCCGATCTCGGGGTCCATCAGGCTGCCGATCAGGTAGGAGGCGATGGTGATCACGGTGACCAGGATGCCCTGGTAGGCGATGTCGCCGAACAGGCCGCCGGCGAAGATGCCCTCACGGGAATCACGGGGAGGACGCTGCATGGTGTCGGGCTCGGCCTCCTCCATGCCCAGCGCCAGGGCGGGGAAGCAGTCGGTGACCAGGTTGATGAACAGCAGGTGGACGGGATTGAGCAGGGTGAAGCCCATCAGGGTGGAGCAGAAGACGCCCAGGACCTCGGACATGTTGGAGGCCAGCAGGAACTGGATGGCCTTGCGGATGTTGTCGTAGATCCGGCGGCCCTCGCCCACGGCGGCGACGATGGTGGCGAAGTTGTCATCGGCCAGGACCATATCGGCCACGTTCTTGGTGACGTCGGTGCCGGTGATGCCCATGCCCACGCCGATGTCGGCGGACTTGATGGAGGGGGCGTCGTTGACGCCGTCGCCGGTCATGGCAGCAATGGCGTCGTTGGCCTTCCAGGCATTGACGACCTTGACCTTATGCTCGGGCTGGACGCGGGCGTAGACGCCGTACTTCTTCACGGCCTCGGGCAGCTCAGACTCGGGGATCTTGTCCAGCTCAGCGCCGGTGATGGCCTGGGATGCATCCGTGATGATGCCCAGCTCCTTGGCGATGGCAACGGCGGTGTCCTTGTGGTCGCCGGTGATCATGACGGCCCGGATGCCGGCGGAGCGGCACTCCTCGATGGCGGCCCTGACCTCGGGACGGACGGGATCGATCATGCCGGTCAGACCCAGGAAGACCAGCTCCTGCTCCAGGAACGCGGGCTCATTGCTCTCGGGTCTGGCGGACCAGTCCCGCTTGGCGGTGGCCAGCACACGCAGGGCCCGGTCGGCCATGGCCTTGTTGGCGGCCATGATCTCGGCGCGCTTATGCTCGGTCATGGGCTTGCACGCGCCGTTTTCATAATAGTATGCACAGCGGGCCAGGACCACGTCGGGGCCGCCCTTGGTATACTGGACGTAGGAGCCGCCCAGATCGTGGATGGTGGACATCATCTTGCGGCCGGAGTCGAAGGGGGCCTCGTCCACGCGGGGGGTGGCCTTCTCCAGGTCCTGCTTCTTCAGGCCCAGGGAGCAGGCGAAGTTGACCAGGGCGCACTCGGTGGGCTCGCCCTCGGCCTGGTCACTGTCGTTCAGGCTGGCGTCAGAGCAGAGGGCCATGGCAGTGGCCACCAGCTCCGTCTCGCCCACATGATCCACAACGGTCATCTTGTTCTGGGTCAGGGTGCCGGTCTTGTCGGAGCAGATGACCTGGGTGCAGCCCAGAGTCTCGACGGCGGTCAGGCGGCGGATGACGGCGTTTCGCTGGGACATCTTGGTCACGCCGATGGACAGCACCACGGTGACGACGGTGGCCAGACCCTCAGGAATGGCGGCAACAGCCAGGGAAACGGCGACCATGAAGGTCTCGAGGATGACGGTCAGGGTATGGCCGGGGACGCTCAGCTCACCGCGGGCCATGAACAGGTTGAAGGCGAAGATGAACACGCAGATGCCCAGAACCAGCTTGCTCAGCAGACTGCCCAGCTCGTCGAGCTTGCGCTGCAGGGGGGTCTGCTCCTCCTTGGTGGCAGCCAGGGCGCCGGCGATCTTGCCCATCTCGGTGTCCATGCCGGTGCCGGTGATGACGGCCTTGCCGCGGCCGTAGACCACGGTGGAGCCCATGTAGCACATGTTCTTCCGGTCGCCCAGGGGGACCTCGTCCTGACCCTCGGCAACGCCCAGGGCCTCGAGCATCTTGTTGACGGGGACGGACTCGCCGGTCAGGGCGGCCTCCTCGATCTTCAGGGAAGCATTCTCAATGATACGGCCGTCGGCGGGGACTGCGTCGCCGGCCTCCAGCAGGACCACGTCGCCGGGGACCAGCTCATCGGAGTGCAGGACCGTCATTTTGCCGTCCCGCATGACCTTACAGGTCGCCGCTGTCATGGTTTGCAGGGCTTCGATGGCAGCCTCGGCCTTGCTCTCCTGGAAGACGCCCAGGATGGCGTTGAGCAGGACGACGGCCAGGATGATTATGACCTCGGCCCACTCATTCTCCCCTGCCAGCATGCCGGTGGCGGCAGACACGGCGGCGGCGATCATCAGGATGATCAGCATGGGGTCCTTCAGCTGCTCCAGGAACCGCTGCAGCAGCGTCGGCTTTTCGGCTTCCTTCAGCTTGTTGGGACCGTACTTTTCCAGACGTTCCTTCGCCTGGGCCGAGGACAAGCCCTCAGGGCCCACGCCGAGTCCGCGGAGTACCTCTTCAGCGGACTGGGTATAGGTTTTCTTCATGCGTGTTTCTCCTTTGCTTAAAATAATGATACATATTAAAAAGAGACTCATGCACAACCGGCAGGATTGTGCATGAGTCTCATTCTTACAAGCAGATCCGGGTCCGAAGACCGTCCTGACGGAAAAGCTACGCGGGGTCGCCCGCGGAATTACTCCCTCATATCATCGAGTATGATACCACACATCCGGCAAATAGCAAGTTAAGAAAGAGCAAATATCCTGAAAACAATTATGGACGCCGCCGGCCCATTTTAGCCTTTTGTCAGTCCCTTTTCCACATTCTGCCACGCCGCTCCCTCCGAAACTCCGGGATTTGCAGTTTCTATCGGGAATCTCAAAGTCTTTGCTTCTAAAAAATATATGTTAAAAACATCGAAAAAATCGCTTGTGAAATACAGTCGGTTATGCTAAAATGAGTATTGTTAACAAAACACCCCAGGAGCATCTATGAAATTTTTATCACTGATCATGTGGGTCGGCCAGTTCGGCTTCTCGGTCCTGTTCCCCACCTGCTTTTTTCTGATGGTCGCCGTCTGGCTCCAGCAGAAATTTTCTCTGGGCATCTGGATCGTGGCGGTGCTGGGCGTCATCGGACTGCTCACCTCCTTCTCCACGGCGAAGTCCTGTCTTCAGTCCATTCTGAAGGAGATGGAGCGCGGCTCCGACAAAAAGGATCCCCCGCCCGCCTTCAACGACCACAGCTGATCCCCAAAATCCCCAAGCAAAGGAAATGATCCCCATGATACTTCAACCGGCCTCCCGAAAGGAAGTCAAGCGCATCACCATCGGCACCCTCGCGTGCGATGGGATCCTGGTGGCAGGACTCTTCCTGGCCAGCCAGTTTGACATCGGCACCTTCGACCTGGGCAGGATCCTGCTCAGCACCGCCGTCGGCTCGTGTATCGCCATACTGAATTTCACGCTCATGTGTCTGACGGTCCAGAGCGCGGTGGGCATGGCCGACCAGAAGAAGATGAAGGCCAAATTCCAGCTCAGCTACAACGCCCGGATGATCCTCCAGGCCGGCTGGGCGGTCATCGCCTTCCTGGTCCCCGCCTTCCACTTCATCGCCGGTGCGGCCCCCATCCTCTTCCCCAAGGTCACCATCCTCTATCTCCAGGCAAAGGGCAAGCTGCTGCCCCCCGATCCCCCCAGAAACGAGCAACCGGAATCCACGGAGGAGCCTGCGGCATCTTCCGATGAAAATCTGTAAGCAGAAGTGAGGTTCTATCTATGGATTTAGCAATCAACGGCGCAAGAGTTCTCTTTGAGATCGAAAATGTTCCCCTGCTGGGCACCGTGCAGATCACCCAGACCCTGACGGTCAGCTGGCTGGTCTTCGCCATCATCACCGGTCTTTGCATCTGGCTGGGCTCCAACCTCAAAGTCACCGGCATCTCCCGGAAGCAGGCCGTGGCCGAGATGATCGTGGGCGCTCTGGTCAACTTCGTCCGTGGCAACATGGGCTCCGAATTTGACCATTACATCCCCCTTGTGGGAACCATATTCATCACCTCCATCATCTCCAACCTGATCTCCCTGCTGGGCATCTGGAGCCCCACGGCCGATCTGATGACGGAGCTGGCCTGGGCCCTGGTGGTGTTCGTGCTGATCACCTACCACAAGATCAAGTCCTCCGGCATCGGCGGCTATCTGAAGGGCTTCCTGGATCCCATCTTCGTCATGGCTCCCATCAACGTCATGAGTGAGTGCTTCACTCCCATCTCCATGGCCTGCCGTCACTTCGGCAACATCCTCTCCGGCACCGTCATCTCCGCCCTGATCTACGGCGCGCTGACCGTGGCCAACGATGCCCTGTTCAACGCCATCGGCGCCAGCCTGACCGTCGCCATCGTGGTGGCTGTCGCGGGTGCGGCC
Source organism: Oscillospiraceae bacterium (assembly GCA_017409645.1). Taxonomy (GTDB): domain Bacteria; phylum Bacillota; class Clostridia; order Oscillospirales; family Oscillospiraceae; genus Faecousia. Next base: position 9,399 of record JAFQSI010000338.1, read on the forward strand.
CTGTTCCTGGTGGGCAAAAAGTCCGGCAAAAAGCTGGCACTGGTCATCGGCATCATCGCTGCCATCCTGGGCGTTCT
>JAFQSI010000339.1 GCA_017409645.1 Oscillospiraceae bacterium
TATGGCTACGGCAATGCGATGGGTGTGATACTGGCCATCATCATCGCGATCCTCTCGGCCGTCCAGTTCAAGCTCGGCCAGGAAAAGTAAGGGAGGGGAGAATCTATGAAGAACCAGAATACCCTGAACAACAACCTGGGCACCAAGGTCTACAAGTACGTCTCCTACTTCTTTGTCCTGGTGATGGCGTTCCTGTTCACCTTCCCCCTTTACTGGATCATCTCCGGCGCCTTCAAGACCGGCGCCGAGATCAACGCCCGGGAGCCTGCCTGGTGGCCCAGTGAGTGGGTCATGACCAACTTTGACAAGCTGTTCGACCGCCGCAGCGCGCCGCTGTTCGATTTCGAGATCTTCGGCTACATCATCACCGGTCCCACGGTCCCCGCCGCCATCCGCTGGCTGGTCAACTCCGTGTTCATGTCCGTGATGGCCATGCTGCTGACCTGCCTGACCTCCGCCATGGCCGGCTACGCCCTGGCCAAGAAGCGCTTCTACGGCCGGACGCTGCTGTTCAGCCTGATCGTCTGCGCCATGGCCCTGCCCAAGCAGGTCATCCTGATCCCCCTGCTGCGGGAGATGAACGCCCTGGGCCTGTATGACACCGTCTGGTCCGTCATCTTCCCGGTGGTCGGCTGGCCCTTCGGCGTGTTCCTGCTGAAGCAGTTCGCTGAGGGCATCCCCACGGAGATGGTGGAGGCCTGCCGCATCGACGGCGCGAGCGAATGGCGCACCTTCACCGATGTCATGTTCCCCATGATCAAGCCCGGCGTCGGCGCCTGTGCCATCTTCACCTTCATCAACTCCTGGAACGACTACTTCATGCAGCTGATCATGCTGACCTCCAACAAGAACCTGACCATCTCTCTGGGCATCGCCACCATGCAGGGCGAAAGCTCCATCGACTTCGGTCTGCTGATGGCCGGTGCTGCTCTGGCCTCCGTGCCCATCATCATCGTGTTCCTGATCTTCCAGAAGTATTTCACCAAGGGTATCACCATGGGTGCCGTTAAGGGTTAATCATTCGACATAGGAGAAATATTATGACTGATATCAAGAAGTATGAGGGCATTATCCCCGCCTTCTACGCCTGCTACGACGCCGAGGGCAATGTCAGCGCCGAGGCAGTCCGGGAGCTGACCCGCTGGTTCATCGGCAAGGGCGTCAAGGGCCTGTACGTGGGCGGCTCCTCCGGCGAGTGCATCTACCAGAGCAAGGAAGAGCGCAAGCTGGTGCTGGAGCATGTCATGGCCGAGGCCAAGGGCAAGCTGACCGTCATTGCCCATATCGCCTGCAACAACACCGCCGACTCGAAGGAGCTGGCAGCCCACGCCGAGAGCCTGGGCGTCGACGCCATCGCCGCGATCCCTCCCATCTACTTCAAGCTGCCCCCCCATGCCATCGCCCGGTACTGGAATGACATGAGCGCCGCTGCCCCCAACACCGATTTCATCATCTACAACATCCCCCAGCTGGCCGGTGTGTCCCTGACTCCCGCCCTGCTGCGGGAAATGCTGAAGAACCCCAGAGTCATCGGCGTCAAGAACTCCTCCATGCCCATCCAGGACATCGAGGAATTCCGGGCCGAGGGCTGCATGGTCTTCAACGGCCCCGATGAGCAGCTGCTCAGCGGTCTGGTGGCCGGTGCGGTCGGCGGCATCGGCGGCACCTACGGCGCCATGCCCGAGCTGTACATCCGGATCTTCGACCTGGTCCGGGAGAACCGGATCGCCGAGGCCCGGGCCATCCAGGACGAGTGCCTGAAGATCATCCAGAACCTGTGCGCCTGCAAGGGCAACATGTACGCCGTCATCAAGGCCGTCCTGCGCAAGCTGGGCGCGCCCGACTGCGGCGGCGTCCGCGCCCCCCTGTACAACCTGGTCCCCGAGGACGAGACTCAGGTGGACAAGTGCGTGGCCCTGATCCGGGCTGCTTACGAAAAGTTCCTGTAATCCCCCATACACCAAAGCCCCATTGCCGCGGCAATGGGGCTTTTTCGGAAGGAGCAGCTATGACGAAACAATACATGATCCTCTGCGTGGCCGGGCAGTCCAACGCGGTGGGCTACGATGAATCGAAGATCCCGGCGGACTATATGGACCGGTTCGACACCGGACGGATCTTTCAGCTGGGCTTTTTCGGGGAGGACAACCTGAAGGTCATCCCCCTGGGGCCCTGCGCCCAGAATTTCCAGGACATGCGGCCCTACGGCCATCCGGATGATCCGGGGATCGGCACCCGGGGCATCCATCTGCCCCTGGCCCACCGGCTGCTGGAGCTGATCCCGGCGGATTACGACATCCTGGTGCTGCCCTGCGCCTACGGCGGCACCGGCTTCACCCGGGGGGAATACGGCGGCTATGACGCCGAAGCCCTGCGCCCGGAGCCGGGGATCTGGCGCTGGGGCACGGAGTCCAATTACTACCGGGCCCTCTGCGACCGGATCGCCTATGCCCTGGAGCTGGACCCGCGGAACCGCTTCCTGGGCATGGTCTGGTGCCAGGGGGAATGGGACAGCGAGGACGCAGCCGGGCACCGAACAGGCTTCGACGCCATGACAGCGGATTTCTTCCGTCGGATGGAGGAAGCGCATCCGGGCAGGGTGTACAGGGGGGACTGGAACAGAGATATCTGGTATAATATGGAAACTGTGGCCTTCTGGCACAGCTACCACCAGTGCCCGCAGATCTGGGAGCATTACCGGGAATGGAACCCGAAGACCTACATCCCCATCCCCAGGGACACCGATTCCAACGAGATCGGCGGCACGGGCCTCACGGCCCGGCAGCGCTCGGCCCATTTCGGGAACGACAGCTTCGACCGGGTCATCGCCCCGGCTGCTGCGGCCGTCCTTGCACGGCGCCTGGCGGCGGAGAATGAGCCCAGGTAGCCGGGAGCCGGATTTGGTGAAATTGTTTGTAGTAATATACAAAAATCAGGGGGTAGCTTTTGGTTTTTATGGAGAATTACCAAAACCTACCTTTACAGGACAAACTGTCTATGTTATATTGTGATAACAACCGGGCAGTCATTTGACTGCTCAAATAAAAGGAGGAAAAACCAAATGAAAAAGCTTCTCGCAATTGCTCTGGCCCTGGTCATGGTCCTGGGTCTGGTTGCCTGCGGCGGCGACGATCCCGCTGCTGAAGGTGCCACCAAGGTCTCCGTTTTCTGGTACGACGAGGCTGACGTGTATCTGTCTTCCGTCCGCGCCGAGCTGAACACCGCCCTGGAGGCTGCTGAGGTCGAGTACGACAACCAGTTTGCTGGTAAGGATCAGGCCAAGCAGATCGAGCAGGTCAAGACCGCTATCGCTGGCGGCTCCAACCTGCTGGTCGTCAACGTCGTCACCTCCGGTGACCCCGACATCGCTCAGTCCATCATTGATGCTGCTGGCGACATCCCCGTCATTTTCTTCAACCGCGCCATCGGTGCTGACGGCTCCGACGTCGCTCTGCTGAACGACAACGCCTCTTCCTGCTTCATCGGCACCGACGCCCCCGAGGCCGGCCACATGCAGGGCAAGATGGTTGGCGAGTACGTCCTGGCCAACTACGAGACCGTCGACCTGAACGGTGACGGCGTCATCACCTACGCCATGTTCAAGGGCGAGGAGGGCAACGCTGAGGCTATCGCCCGCACCCAGTTCGGCGTTGAGGACGCTGATGCTGTCCTGACCGCTGCCGGCAAGCCCGCTCTGGAGTACTTCGATGCTCAGGCTTCCCAGAAGTGGCAGACCGACCCCGAGGGTGCCTGGTCCGCCAAGGCTGCCAAGGACTACATGGACACCAACCTGGTTACCTACAACGAGTCCGCTGGCAACATGATCGAGCTGGTCATCTGCAACAACGACGGCATGGCTGAGGGCGCAGTTGCTTCCCTGCAGCAGGCTGGCTACAATGCAGAGGGTGCCCACGTCGTTCCCGTCTTCGGCGTTGACGCTACCGACGCTGCCAAGGCTCTGATCGCTGAGGGCGCCATGATCGGCACCGTTAAGCAGGACGCCAACGGCATGGCCGTTGCCATCTGCGAGACCGTTAAGGCCATCGCTGGCGGCAAGACCCCCGTTGATGCTCTGGCTTCCCTGACCGACGAGCGTCTGACCGTTGCTGGCGACTGCGCTGGCAAGCTGTATGTTGCTTACGCTCCCTACACCGGCGAGTAAGCATATAAGCGTTTAATCATCCGGGCAGCTGTCGTTCCGGCGGCAGCTGCCCCTTTATTTCAAAGGATATGCGGCACGGTGCGGTAGGGAGCGGCAGACACTGTGCCGGAACGGCGCGGACAGCGCCTGCCGTTCCCTATCGGAGCAACCGCAAAATCAAAAGCAAGGGAGGAATAAAATATGGAACAGGATGTTCTCCTGAGAATGGAAGGCATCTGTAAATCTTTCCCCGGCGTCAAGGCTCTGGACAATGTTTCCCTGACCGTTCACAGGGGTACCGTTCATGCCCTGATGGGCGAGAACGGCGCCGGTAAGTCCACGCTGATGAAGTGCCTGTTCGGTATTTATGCCAAGGACAAGGGCAGCATCTACCTGGAGGGCCAGGAGATCAACTTCAAGAGCAGTAAGGAGGCCCTGGACAACGGCGTGGCAATGGTGCATCAGGAGCTGAATCAGGCCCTGAAGCGCAACGTCATGGACAACATCTGGCTGGGCCGCTACCCCACCAAGGGCATCGCCGTCGACGAAAAGAAGATGTACAAGGACACCATGGCCGTCTTCAAGGAGCTGGACATCAATGTGGATCCCTACCGGATCATGAGTACCATGCCCGTTTCCCAGCGCCAGATGGTGGAGATCGCCAAGGCTGTCTCCTACAACTCCAAAGTCATCGTGTTCGACGAGCCCACCTCTTCCCTGACGGAAGAAGAAGTCGAACACCTCTTCAAGATCATCAACATGCTCCGGGACCGGGGCGTGGGCATCATCTACATCTCCCACAAGATGGCGGAGATCAAGCGGATCTCCGACTACATCACCGTCATGCGTGACGGCCAGTGGGTCGCCACCAGACCTGCCGCCGAGCTGGAGATGAGCGAGATCATCCGCCTGATGGTCGGCCGTGAGCTGACCAACCAGTTCCCGCCCAAGACCAATGTGCCCGGCGATGTCTACCTGCGGGTGGAGCATCTGACCGGTATGTACAACCAGCTGCGGGATGTTTCCTTCACCGCCCGCCGGGGCGAGATCCTGGGTCTGGCCGGTCTGGACAGCTCCGGCCGTACCGAGACGCTGGAGTCCATCTTCGGCATCCGGACCCGCAAGGACGGCATCATCTCCCTGGACGACCAGCCCTGCTTCAACCGCAGCGCCGGCGAGTCCATCAAGAACGGCTTCGCCCTGCTGACCGAGGAGCGCCGGGCCACCGGTATCTTCGGCGGTCTGAACATCCGCGAGAACACGGTCATCTCCAGCCTGAAGCGGCATCTGCGTTTCGGCCTGTATCTGAGCGAGAAGACCCAGCGGGAGGATACCCAGCATTACATCGATGCCATGCGCACCAAGACCCCCTCCCAGGAGACGAAGATCCGCACCCTCTCCGGCGGCAACCAGCAGAAGGTCATCATCGGCCGCTGGCTGCTGACCGAGCCCGAGGTCCTGCTCCTGGACGAGCCCACCCGCGGTATCGACGTCGGTGCAAAGTATGAGATCTATCAGCTGATCCTGGATCTGGCAAACAAGGGCAAGACCGTCATCATGGTCTCCTCCGAAATGCCGGAGCTGCTGGGCGTGTGTGACCGGATCGTGGTCATGTCCGGCGGACGTGTGGCCGGTGAGGTCGACGCCCGGAACACCACCCAGGAAGAAATCATGACCCTGGCCGCCAAGTATGTTTAAGGAGGAAATAAACAATGGCTAATCCTGTAGCAAACCTGCAGCGTACCGCTGCTGAATTCAAGCAGATGGATGCAAAGGACAAGCGCCGCTTTATGGTCGACAGCGTGCTGAACAACGCGCTGTACATCCTGATGGCTGTCTTCTGCGTTTACACCGCCATCCAGCGTCCCAACTTCCTGTCCATGGGCTCCCTGGGCAACCTGCTCGTCCAGGTGGCCGCCTACCTGCCCATGGCTCTGGGTATCGCCGGCTGTATCGTTCTGACCGGTACTGACCTGTCCGCCGGCCGTGCCGTCGGTCTGACCGCCGCCGTCACCGGTGCTTTCCTGCAGCGTATCGACTACGCCAACAAGATGCTGACCTTCCTGCCCGAGGTCACCCCCTTCTGGATGTTCGTCACATTGCTGTCCGTGGTCGCCATCGGCGCCGTCATCGGCCTGATCAACGGCTTCTTCGTGGCCAAGTTCAGCCTGCACCCCTTCATCGTCACCCTGTCCACCCAGCTGATCACCTACGGCATCATCCTGTGGTTCTTCGATCTGAACGGCAACAACGGCGCCCCCATCGGCGGCCTGGATCAGATGTACAAGGACTTCCTGGGCACCACCATGTTCAAGATGGGCAACACCCCCATCCCCCTGTATGTGCTGTATGCCGTCATCCTGACCGCCCTGATGTGGTTCATCTGGAACAAGACCACCTTCGGCAAGAACATGTTCGCCGTCGGCTCCAATGCTGAGGCTGCCAAGGTCTCCGGCGTCAACGTCTTCTGGACCACCGTTCTGGTCCACACCCTGGCCGGTGCCATGTACGGCTACTCCGGCTTCGTCGAGGGCTTCCGCTCCGGCTCCATCGCTGCCGGTACCGGCACCAACTATGAGTGCGACGCCATCGCAGCCTGTGTCATCGGCGGTGTTTCCTTCGTCGGTGGTACCGGTAAGATCAGCGGCATCGTGCTGGGCGTCTGCATCCTGCGTATCATCTTCATCGCCCTGACCATGCTGGGCGTCAGCTCCTCCAGCCTGTACATCATCAAGGGCGCCATCATCCTCTGCGCCGTCGCTCTGGATATGCGTAAGTACCTGGTCAAGAAGTAATGGAAGAGCTTCGCAAAGACCCCGAACCCCAGGAAGAGAAGATCCCACCGTTCCGCGGACTGTACCGGCACGTGAAGATCTCCGTCAAGGCCCTTGACTGGATCATCTTCGCCTGCATCGCGGTCATCCTGATCGTGGTGGCCATCGAGCTGCGTGATCCCGGCTTTACCGTCAGATTTGATTCCCGGGGCGGCACCGATGTGCCCGCCCAGACCCAGATGTATGGAGAGCTGCTCCAGGTCCCGGAGCCTCCCACCAGGGAAGGATACCGGTTTACGGGCTGGTATACGGACGAAAGCTGCGAGATCCTCTGGAACGTGGAAAAGCGGACCGTTGAAGCGGAAATGACCCTCTACGCCGGCTGGGAGAAACTCGAATAGCACACCCATCCCCTGATGCGAAGATCGCATCAGGGGATCTTTTATCCAGGGGGCAGTGTGCAAAAATGCCAAAAATTAGTGTGATGATGGATTGATTTACAGCAAAATCAATGATAAGATAGATGCGTGCATATACTGCAGGAGCATATGCAGCGCAAATTCAAAAGGAGGAA
>JAFQSI010000340.1 GCA_017409645.1 Oscillospiraceae bacterium
CGGACCATGTCGTCGATGACCTCCTCCAGAGGCTCGATGGTCTTGGCCAGCTCGGTATCGTCGTCCCGCAGGGCCTGGATGGTGGTGGTCAGGATATCCGTGACGGCACCGGTCAGGATATCCAGCTCCTTGACAGCCTTCTCAGAGAAGCTTGCGCCCTCTGCGGCCAGCTTCTCGCCGAGTTCCTCGAGGTTGGTGGCGTAGTCGCCGATACGCTCGAAGGAGGGGATGGTCTGCAGCAGCATATCCAGCTGGCGGTCCTCGCCCTGGTTCTCGACCACCTTACTCAGGCCGATCAGGAACTGGTCGGCGGTGTCGCTGAACTGGTCCAGGGAGGCCTCCTCCTCGGCGATCTTGTCGGAGAGGGCGGGATCATAGGACACCAGCTGGCGGCAGCAGCGCTTGAAGTTGTCCAGAGCCACGCTGCCCATGAAGGCGATGGCCTTGGTGGCCTCGGTCAGGGCGACGGCAGGGGAGATATACAGATTCTCGCTCAGACCGGTCAGCTCGGGATGCAGAGGTGCCTTCTCGGGCTCCTCCTTGACGATGGCCTTGGATAGGGCCACCAGTGCATTGGTGAAGGGGATCAGGGCAACGGCGGTCAGCAGATTGAACACGGTCTGGAAATTGGCGATGCCGCCGGAGTCCACATTGGACAGCCAGAAGGCCTCGCCGAAGACCTTCAGCTTCTGCATGATCAGCATCACGATCAGGAAGACGATGGTGCCGATGGTGTTAAAGGCAATGTGGACCACGCCGGTGCGCTTGGCGTCCTTGCTCGAACCGATGGAGCAGACCATGGCGGTGGTGACGCAGGTGCCCAGATTGATACCCATGATGACAGGATAGGCCATGGCAAAGGTGATGCCGGAGCCGGGGACCTGGGCCACGGTCTGGAGCATACCCACCGTGGCAGAGGAACTCTGGACGATGACGGTCAGGATCAGGCCGAAGAGGATGCCGAACATGGGATTGTTCAGGAAGCCGACGAAGGCGGTGAAGGCGTCGGTGCCGATCAGGGGCTTGACGCCGTCGGTCATCAGATTCAGACCCACGAAGAGGATGCCGAAGCCGATGGCGATATCGCCGATGGCCTTGGTGTTCTTCTTCTTGATGAACATGATCAGGATGATGCCGATGACCAGGGCGATGGGGGCCAGGGTATCGGTATCAAAGAGCCAGAGCAGCCAGCTGCCGTCGGACTCGATGGAGCCCAGGCGGATGATCTGAGCGGTGATGGTGGTGCCGATGTTGGCGCCCATGACGATGGACACGGCCTGCCGCAGATTCAGCACGCCTGCGCCGATCAGGGCCACCGTCAGCACGATGGTCGCGGTGGAGGACTGGATCACGGCGGTGACCAGCGTACCGGTCAGAACGCCCATGAGGACATTGCCGGTGACTTTTTCCAGCACCCGCTTCAGAGCTGCGCCGGAGCTGTTCTTCAGGCCGTCGCCCATCAGCTCGATGCCGTAGAGGAACATGGCGAGGCCGCCCAGAAGCTGGACGATGGCAGTTAAGATCTCCATAAATGTTTCTCCTAATTTCAGTATGTAGTTGTGTTTCTTTGGGGTAAGTAAAACCCTTGTATATTATAGGTAAAACTTTTGTAAAAGTAAAGACCAAAATATGACAGCAGTCACCTTTCTCTGACTGCGTAGAAAAAGGCACCCCCGGGCAGGGGAGCCTTTGACGTATTTTCCCAAATCCTTATTTTCCGGTGGAGCCGAAGCCGCCGGCGCCCCGGACGGTATCGCTGAGATCCTCTGCTTCCACGAATCCGGGTGTAAAAACCGGCGTGACCAGCAGCTGGGCCACCCGGTCGCCGTGCTGAATGGTCTGGGGCTCGGTGCCGTGGTTGTGCAGGAAGATCATGAATTCGCCCCGGTAGTCGCTGTCCACCACGCCGACCTTGTTGGCGGGGGCCAGACCGCGCTTGGTGCCCAGGGAGGACCGGGCGTAGATCAGTCCGGCGCAGCCGACGGGGATCTCCATGGCCAGGCCCGTGGGGATCTTCTTCGTTTCACCGGGAAGAATGGTGACATCCTCTGCAAGACAGGCGTACAGATCCGCACCGGCAGAAAATTTTGTGCCGTAGGTGGGCAGCTTTGCGTTTTCCCGGAGCTTTTTGACCTTGATCTTGTCCATCACTTCAACCCCCTTCCGTCACCCTGCCAGTCCTCCCAGAGGACCACCGTGCCGCTTTTCAGGGAAGCGGGCACATCGATGAGGCGCTGGTTGGCGCTTCCCCGGAAGCGCAGGGTCAGATTTCTCTGTGCCTGGATGAAGGGGCCATCCACCAGCACATCGAGATAGCTCAGGTATTCCCGGGTGACGGCGGGGTCCCCCAGCCGTCCGGACAGGATGTCCCGGTCAAAGAGATAGCCGGAGAAGGCCCAGATGCTCTTTTCCGGATATTTGGCCTTCACCTGCCGCAGCAGCTCCACAATGGCCGGTTGGTTCTGGGGCTCGAAGGGCTCGCCGCCCAGCAGGGTCAGACCCTTCACAAAGGAAGGGGAGAGGTCCTCCAGGATCCGGTCGATGACTGCCTGGTCAAAGGGCTGGCCGAAGTCAAAATCCCAGGCCTCGGAATTGAAGCAGCCGGGGCAGCGGTGGGTGCAGCCGGAGACGAACAGGCTCACCCGGACGCCGGGACCGTTGGCGATGTCCCGGGGCTTGATGGTCGCGTAATTCATAGTGGTTCCTCCAGAGTATGGTCGACGTTACTTCCGGCCCAATTTGGACAGCCGGGGGAAGGCCAGGGGCCAGGCGATGCCCGCTGCCAGCACCAGGACGAAATACCGGATGCCCCGGGCCAGCATATGGCCGCCGAAGATGGCGTCCAGGGGTGCCTTCAGGCCCTCCTTGACCGCCAGGGCGATGACAAGACCCACCGCGACCTTGATCAGCTGGACGTACCAGACGGCCTCTGTGGGGAAGTTCAGCTTCTTGTCGGCGTGGTAGACGCAGATCATGCCCAGCAGCGCGCCCAGGAGGGTGTAGCTGTTCTTCACGGCCTCGGCCAGATTCCCGGCTTCCACATCGGCGGGGAAGGGGAACAGCTCCATATAGCCCACGAAGGCCGCAGCCAGTGCCAGCATCCCCAGCAGCAGCTTACCCAGGTGCTTTCCGTCCTCTTTATAGATGACGGGCCGCAGCACGATCAGGAAGAACAGGGAGATGGCGCTGCCCACCAGCACGTCGGCGGGGGTGTGGACGCCCAGATACAGCCGCGTCAGGGGGATCAGCACGCAAAGGGCGATGCTGACGGTGCGCACCCAGATGTTCCGGCTCTCGGTGGCGATGACGCCGTAGGTGCCCACGGAGTTGGTGGAATGGCCGGACGGGAAGGAGTAGCCGGTGGCTTCGGCACGGGCGGCCTCCACGATGGTGAAGTTCGGGTCACGGACCCAGGGCCGGGGGACCCGGCAGGTGATCTTCAGGAACTGGTTGACCAGGGTGCCCAGAAAGCACACGCTCAGCAGATAGTATCCCCGGCGCTTGTCCACGCACCAGAGCGTCACCAGCGCGGCCACAAGAAACACCGTCTCGCCGCCCAGCTCCGTCAGCACGGAGACGACGGCGTCCAGCCAGGGCATCCGCAGATCCTCCAGCAAATACAGGAAATCCATGTGTTACCTCCAGTTTGGTTTAGATTGAATCAATTATACCAGACCTGCGCAAAATGTCCATTAGGAGTGTAAACAATCTTTGACTGCCCTTGCCTTTTTCTTCCGTGGGATTTATAATAAGAAAAAGAATTTGGAAAGGATTGATCCCATGTTTTCCACCGAACCGCGTGTGACATACCGCAAAAATCAGCTGGGCGAGGTCATCTGTCAGCTTCGCTTTCCGGAGATCCTGGCGATCTCGGCCAAGCCCCCCGTGGATTTCCAGGAGGCCATCCGTTCGGAGTTTCCCCAGTTCAGCTCCCGGATGGAGTCCGGGGCCCCGAAACTCACCGGCGTGCCCGGTAATCTGCAGCTGCAGAACCAGCCTGCGTCCATCAACTATCAGTTCGTCTCCGCCGACGGGGTCTGGCGGGTGAACCTGACTGCAAAATTCGTCTCCCTGGCCTGCTCCCGCTACAGCAGCTGGGAGGAGTTCGCCGCGAAGCTCGATAAGCCCCTGGCGGCCTTCATTCAGGTTTACCGGCCTGCTTATTTTGAGCGCATCGGCCTGCGGTATGTGAATTTCATCTCCCGCAGGGCATTGCAGCTGGAGAACACCCCCTTCCGGGAGCTGATCGCGGAAAAGTATCTGGGCGTCATGGCCGACGAGCAGGTCCTGGAAGCCAATGTGGGCCGCTCGGGCGTGGATGCGGAGCTGGCCCTGCGGGGCGGCTGCCGGGTGAAGCTCCACGCCGGACCCGGCCAGGTACGCCGGGGCGGCAAATCCGACGGCGAGGTGAAATTCATCTTCGACCAGGACCTGTACATGCCCGGCAAGGTGGCCCCCAATCTGTCCGCCCCCGCGCTGCAGACCCTCCACGCCCATGCCTGGAGCATCTTCCGGGACGCCATCACCGACGACCTCCATGACGCCATGGAGCCCATCGAATAAGGAGAAAGATATGCCCTACTACTACAGCCCCTATTATTCCTACAATTCCTCCGGCCTGCTGCTGGTGCTTGTCTGCGCCATCTTTGCCATGTGGGCCAGCCACAATGTCAATTCGACCTTCAAAAAGTACGCCAAGCAGTTCTCACGCCGACGGATCACCGGCGCCCAGGCGGCCCAGCGTGTGCTGAGCGCCAACGGCGTCCACGGCGTCCGGATCGAGCGGGTCAGCGGCAATCTGACGGACCATTTCGATCCCCGGACCAATGTGATCCGCCTCAGTGACAGCGTCTATGACTCCACCTCCACCGCCTCCATCGGCGTCGCCTGCCACGAGGCGGGCCATGCGGTCCAGTACGCCCAGGGTTACGCACCCATCAAGCTCCGGGCCGCGGTCATCCCCCTGACCAATTTCGGCACCAAGATCGCCTGGCCCCTGATGCTGCTGGGCGTGCTGCTGTCCTCCATGAGCTACGCCTTCTACAATCTGGTGTATGTGGGCATCGCCTGCTTTTCTCTGTCCCTGGTGTTCCAGCTGATCACGCTCCCCGTGGAGTTCAACGCCAGCCGCCGGGCGGTTGCCGCCATCGAGCAGGGCGGTATCCTCTATGAGGACGAGCTGGAGGGTGCAAAAAAGACCCTCCGGGCAGCCGCCCTGACCTACGTGGCCGCAGCTGCAACTTCTCTGGCCCAGCTCCTGAGACTGCTTGCCATCTACGGCAGACGAAGAAGAGATTAAACAAAAATGCGATGCAGAACGAACCTGCATCGCATTCTTTGTGGAATGACATTAAGTGTAATACAAGTTATAGCTCTATCGGGTACTGGTAGGAATATGCAATCCACGAATGTATTCATTTGAATTAATGTCCATAAATTCTTTTTTGTCAATTAGTTTGTTCTGAATACCGTATTCAATTAGATGGCTAAAACTGCAGACGGTATTTTGCGAGCAGGACCAATGATAAAAATTCCAAAGATAGCTTTGAGTGGAATATGAGATGCACGTTCGGCGAATGAAGTAATCTAGAATCAATATATCCTTTTTGGAGAGATACCTGCATTTTCGTAGGTAGCAAATGTAAGATAAATACGAAAGAAAGCTATCCACACGTGGTTCGATATCACTTCCGTGAAATTCAGGACTATACCAAAATTGATCATAGTCAATCATGAATAGTATTTCTTTGAAATCATCGGTAAAACGGATTTTTTCAATGCATTTATCAAGAAATTCTACACGACGTACTCTATTGGAATTGATCCATTGTTTTAGTGCAAATCCGCCACCAATTACGGCGAATAATAGTGAAATAAAGGTTAGTATGTTATCGATGTTCCAGGACTCTGCTGATAAAAAAACCTCTGATAGTTTCTTGATAAAAACCATAATTATATCTCCATAGGCTGTTGGTATGTTTCAACAATCACGCCGCCGCCGACCACGATATCCCCATCGTAGAGGACCACGGCCTGGCCCACGGTCAGGGCCCGCACCGGCTCGTCGAAGACGATCTCCACCCGCCCGTCGGGGAGGGCGGTGGCGGTGCAGGGAGTCTCCCTGGACTGATAGCGGTGCCTGGCCTTGCAGCGGACCGACGCTTTTGGGGTGTCGATGGCGGACCAATTGAAGGTGTCCGCAATGAGCCGGGAGGAGAACAGCTCGGCGTTGCTGCCCAGGGTCACCTGATTTTTCTGCATATCCTTCGACAGCACATAGGCCCGGCCGTTGAAGCCCTGGCCCAGGCCACGGCGCTGTCCGATGGTGTAGCGGATGGCCCCCTGGTGGGTGCCGATGACCTGGCCGGAGGTGTTGACGAATTCGCCGGGGGCGTATTCCTTCCCGGTGTAGTCCTCCAGAAATTTGACATAATCCCCGTCCGGGACGAAGCAGATGTCCTGGGAGTCCTGCTTTTTCGCGTTCAGGAAGCCATACTCGGCGGCAATGGCGCGGATCTCCTCCTTGCTGTCGAACGCGCCAAGGGGGAAGCGGGTGTGGGCGAGCTGCTCCTGGGTCAGAAAGTATAGGACATAGCTCTGATCCTTCGGCACATTCTTCGCCTTCTTCAGCAGCCAGCGGTTCCGTTCTTCGCTCCACTCGATCCGGGCGTAGTGGCCCGTGACGATGGTGTCGCAGCCCAGGATCTGTGCCCGGTCGTAGAGCTTCGAGAACTTCATGTACTTGTTGCAGTCGATGCAGGGGTTCGGCGTCGCGCCGCACTCATAGGCGCAGACGAAGCGCCCAATGACCTCTTTTTCAAAATCGGCGGTGAAGTTGAAGACGTAGAAGGGCATCCCCAGCTTATGGCACACGCTCCGGGCGTCCTCGGCGTCCGTCAGGGAGCAGCAGGTCTTTCCGCCTGTCTCGTCCTCCGTTTCTCCGGCGTGGAGCTTCATGTTCACGCCGATGCACTCGTATCCATCCTTCACCATCAGGGCGGCGGAGACGCTGGAGTCCACGCCGCCGGACATGGCGATCAGAGCCTTAGCCATGGAAAATGCAGCTGCGGTCGATGTCGGCCAGGGTGGCGCAGCCGGTCATCTGCATGCAGTCGGTCAGCTCTGCCTTGAGCTTGGCGGTGTAGGCGGCGATGCCCTCCTCGGCGCCGCCGTAGACCATGACCACATAGGGTCTGCCGATCAGCACCGCGTCTGCGCCCAGGGCCAGGGCCTTGAACACATCGTGGCCGGTCCGGATGCCGCCGTCGACGATGATGGTCATCTTGTCGCCCACGGCGTCGGCGATGTCAGCCAGGACGGAGGCAGTGGCGGGGCAGTGGTCCAGGACCCGGCCGCCGTGGTTGCTGACGATGATGCCAGCGGCACCGGCCTCAAGGGCCTTCAGGGCACCCTTGACGGTCATCACGCCCTTGACGAAGAAGGGGATGCCCGCATACTCCACAAATTCCCGCAGCTCCTCGACGCTCTTGGAGCCGGAGGGGGGCGTCATGGCCTTCAGGAAGGGCAGACCGCTGGCGTCGATGTCCATGGCGATGGCCTTGGCACCATGGGCCTTGGCGTAGTCGATCTTCTTGAAGACCAGGTCCCTGTGCCAGGGCTTGACGGTGGGCACGGCGAAGCCGGCCTTCTCCATGGCGGTGCAGCCGGCCTCGAAGAACATCTCGTTCAGGCCGTCGCCGGTGAAGGCGGCGATGCCGGCGGCCCGGCAGCCCTTTGCCATGATCTCGGTGTACTCGTACTCGTTGTACTTGGGGCCGTAGTGGTTGGTCACCGCGCCGATGGGAGCGGCGAAGACGGGCAGGTCGAACTTCTCGCCGAAAAGCTCGATGGAGGTGTCCACGCCCAGGTTGGGGGCGATGGTGTCCAGATTCAGATAGATCTTCTGCCAGGCCTCGTAATTCCGGGGAGCCACGGTGCCGGTGCCCTTGGAGCCGGGGCCGGGGATGGTATTTTTACAGGCGATACCGTTGCACACGGGGCAGGCGTGGCAATTGGCGATCTCGCTGCGGGCGTTCTTCAAAGCTTCTTCGTATGTCATGGGATGTACCTCCTGATTTTGATATCTGTAAGGATTGTACCACCATTTTACGGAAAACGCAAGACACCGGAAGGATTTGACACAATGGGACCGGTGTGGTAAAATCAAAAGAAAAAGGGGGTC
>JAFQSI010000341.1 GCA_017409645.1 Oscillospiraceae bacterium
AGCAAAATCACTCGCCGTCAGGCGCAAACCTGTTTATTTCCCTTCAGGAAATCCGAAATTCTGCGAATTTCGGCGGGAGGGTCATGACCCTCCCCTACAGATACCGTTTCATATGCTGTGGCTGCTGCCTTTCGGCAGCAGTCTTTTTTACTTCACAAGTGCTTCACCGGCCCGGTAGATATCGCCCGCGCCGACGGTCAGGACGATGTCGCCCTCCCGGACATTGGCCTTCAGGAACTCCGTGACCTCGGGCAGCGTCTCGCAGTAGGTGGCGCCGGGGATCTTTTCCACCAGATCCCGGGAGGAAATGCCGATCAGGTTCTGCTCCCGGGCGGCGTAGATCTCTGCCACCACGCAGACGTCCACCCGCTTCAGCTGCTCGATGAAGTCCTCCCGCAGGGCGTGGGTCCGGGTGTAGGTGTGGGGCTGGAAGGCCACCACCACGCGCTTGTAGCCCTGGGTCCGGACGGCGTCGATCAGGCAGCTCAGCTCGCCGGGGTGATGGGCGTAGTCGTCGTAGACGGGGGCGCCGTTGAAGGTGCCCTTCTTCTCCATCCGGCGGCCCGCGCCGGTGAAGGTCGCCAGACCCTCGGCGACGGCCTCGCCGTCGATGCCCAGCATCCAGGCCGCACCGGCGGCAGCCAGGGCGTTGAGGGTGTTGTGTCTGCCGTAGACAGACAGCTTCAGGTGGGTGTAGCGCTGACCGTCGCAGAGGACGTCGAACTCGCTCCAGTCCTCGGAGATGTTGACCGCCCGGATGCGGTTCTGCTCCCCCAGGCCGAAGGTGACGAAATCCATCCCCTTCAGGGTGTCCATGGTGTTCCGGTCATCGCCGTTGGCCAGGACGCCGGAGGTTGCCAGACCGGCGAAGGCCCGGAAGCTCTTTTCCACGTCCGCCAGATCCTTGAAGTAGTCCAGGTGATCGGCCTCCACGTTCAGGATGATGGCAAGGCTCGGATAGAAGTTCAGGAAGCTGTCGCAGTATTCACAGCTCTCCAGAACGATGGTGTCGCCATTGCCCACCCGGTGACCGGCCCCCAGCAGGGGCAGCGCGCCGCCGATCATGACGGTGGGGTCTGCCTTGGCCGCCATCAGGATGTGGGTGACCATGGAGGTGGTGGTGGTCTTGCCGTGGGTGCCGCTGACGCAGACGGCGTTACGGTACTCGCGCATGATCACGCCCCAGGCCTGGGCCCGCTCGAAGATGGGGATGCCCGCGGCCCGGGCGGCGGCGATCTCGGGATTGTCGTTCCGGGCGGCGGCGGTCCGGACGATGCAGTCCGCGCCCAGGATGTTCTCCTCCCGGTGGCCGATGGCTACGGGAATGCCGCTGCGGATCAGCTCCTCGGTGGAGCCGGAGGAATTCATGTCGGAGCCGGTGACGGTGATGCCCCGGTCGTGCAGCACGAGGGCCAGGGGGCGCATGCTCACGCCGCCGATGCCCACCATATGGACCCGCTTGCCGGGCTTCAGGAACTCGGCCAGCTTTTCGTTTCTCATAATCATAATAGGATGTACCTCCCGGTTTGTATCTATACAACTAAATCATTATACCGCATTTCCGATCTATTTACAACTGGTATAATTCCCGAAATGTTTCGGATTTTCCGGGTTTTTCCGTGGGATTTTGTGGTAAAAGCGACAGGAAGAACCCCCGGTTCCTCGGAACCGGGGGTTCGGTATCAATGGAGCAGATGCTGCCATTTGGAACCGGCGGGGCAGTTGTCGAACATCTAACGAATACTCTTCACCCCAGAGGTATCGAAGCTGCTCAGGTCCAAATTCTTCAGGGAACTGCAGCCGTAGAACATCGCGCCCATATTCTTCACCCCGGAGGTGTCGAAGCTGCTCAGGTCCAGATATTTCAGGGATCTGCAGCCGTAGAACATCCAATGCATATCCTGCACTCCGGAGGTATCGAAGCTGCTCAGATCCAACTCAGTCAGCGATCCACACCCGTAGAACATCCTAGCCATAACCTCCGCACCCTCTGTATGCAGAACACCGCCAAAGGTGATCCGCTTCGCGTTGGCATAGCCAGCAAATAGTGTTTGGCAGTTCTTTCCCGTTCGCATACCGCCCTCTGCACCGATATACAGGTCATACAGAGAACCGTTGCGTCTCACCCAGGCCAAGACCGAACGATTTCCGGCTTCGGACACGTCCCAGGAATCCGCGGGCATATCCGCCAGGGTATCCAGGAAAGTCACGGATTGAATCTCCTCCCGACGGTATCGGCAGCCGAATACGCTATATTTTTTCAATACATCAGAATCGATACCATCCGGTACTGCGTCGCTTCGCAGGACGTTGTTTTTCCAGCCCGCTTTTTTCAGGCTGGATACGAAGGAACGTGTACCTTCCCGCAACGGCGCAAAGGTGGGGTACTTTCCGTAATCCATACTGGGGTCACAAACGCCCCGGAACGCCGCCGTCAGATCAGAATCTGCCAGTTCCTGAAACCTCTGATAAAACTGACCCACATGGAGCCCGTCCACCAGTGCGTGGTTGACCTGGATAGCCAGGGGCATGAGCTTCCGGCCGTTCTGCTCGAAGAACTTGCCGAAGACAATGCGGACATTGGAGTCGGCGGGGATGGGGGTGGGCTGGATGACCTGGGTAAATGTCACCCAGGGGGTGCTGGAGACGAAGATCAGCTCCGTCTCGTCGTCACCGGGCTGGACGAAGCCGTGGCGGCCCTTGGCCTCCTCCTGGCACCGTCTGCCGTAGACCAGAAATTCGTCGAAGCTGCGGCGGCAGTCGGTCCGGCAGTTGACGAAGGTGCCGTCCGGCAGGGCCACGGTGTGGGCGGTGTCGCAGTGGTCGTATTCCACGATCCCCTCCCCCACCATCCGCTGTCGCAGTTCCGGCACGGAATTGGCGGCGTTGGCGGCAGCCCACAGGAAGGCCAGAAAGGGCGAGCCGCCCCGTTCCTTTGCCGCATGGTACAAATTCGTCACATCCACATTGGCAGTCATGCCCATATAGGGATAGGCGTAGCTCTTGAAAAATTCATAGTGGCTCCGCCGGGGGAAGGTTTCCAAATCGATGGTCTTCATCCGATCTCCTCCAGAAGGGCGGGCAGGTCCGCCAAATATTCGATCTCGTAATCGGGCCGGATATGGTCGGGGGCCGTCTTGTGGTGGGGGTTGACCCACACGGTCCGAAGGCCCGCATTTTTGCCGCCGAGGATATCAGAGGTCAGGCTGTCACCCACCATCAGACATTCCTCTTTATTGAAGCCGGGGATCCGGGCGAAGGCGGCAGCAAAATATTCCCGGGTGGGCTTGTTGTGGCCCAGCTCCTGGGAGACGAAGCTCTCCTCGAAATAGGGGTACAGGTCCGCGGAGGTCATGCGGCCCTTCTGGACCACGGCGGTGCCGTTGGAGGCCAGATACAGCTTATATTTGCCGAAGAGCTTCTGCTTCACCGTCTCCTCGGCGCCGGGCAGGAAGAAGTGCCCCTGGGAGAGGAAGTTCTCATAGGTCTTCGCCACGGCGGCGGGATCGACTTCAATGCCCAGCTCCCCGAAGAACATGGTGAAGCGGCCCTTCAGGACCTGCTCCCGGGTCATCTCCCCCCGCTCCAGAGCCTTCCAGTGGAGGTCGTTGACGGCAGAGTA
>JAFQSI010000342.1 GCA_017409645.1 Oscillospiraceae bacterium
GCCCGACGTGGCAATCCGTTCTTTCCGGCCCCGGAGGGGCCGGGTGGTGCTTCGCACCACAGGGGCTACGGATTGCCACGGGCTTCGCCCTCGCAATGACAGTGGTAATTGGAAGCCGGTACTTCTACTTCACCTGCACAATGATTTGACCTGCTCTACAGTGTCAGTGACACCCGCCCTACAGGGATCCCCGTCTCAGAAATGGTCGTACACCACCGTCTCCTCCAGGGGGCGGGTCTTAAAGTGGAGCGGCAGGGGCCTGGCGTCTTCGGCGGGATATCCCATCACCAGCAGGGCCGCAGGCTCGACGCCCGCGGGGATGCCGAAGGCTTCCCGTACGGCGGCGGGGTCGAAATGCATGACCCAGCAGCAGCCCACGCCCGCGTCATGGGCGGCGAGCATCATGTGGGTGGCCACGATCACCGCGTCCACCGGACTGGACAGAGCGCCGTCGTATTTGCGGACCCAGCTCTCGGCGGTGTTATGGCAGACCAGCAGGGCGGTCGGCGCGCCGAAGTGGCATTTGGTGCAGGCGCGGAGCTTTTCCATCGATTCGTCGGTGTTCAGCACCAGGATCCGCTGGGGCTGGTAATTGCACCCCGTGGGGGCCAGATGGCCCGCGCGGAGGATCCGCTCCAGCACCTCCCGGGGCAGATGCCCGGGCTTGAAGCTCCGGACGGAGTAGCGCTCCTCGATCAAGTTCGTAAATTCCATGTTGGTTCCCTCCTTTTTCGTCCATTATACAGGAAGGGAGCCCCTTTGTACAGCAGAAAGCCCGGCAGACCTGCCGGGCCATTCTTTATTCTGCTTCGACCAGCAGGGACAGTACGATTTCCTTTGCGTTGTCGTAGAAGGGCAAGTCCCAGAGATAACTGGACATATTCCCAGACCAGCTGCCGCTGATGTGGTAGCCAATGCCGCCGGAGGCGTAGACTGCTCCTGCCGAGCCGTCGAAGCCCTCCTCGGGGTCATTGCCGTACAGATTCACGGCATAGCCGCCTACGGTCTGTTCCTCCTGCCAGAATGGGCCCTCTTTTTCATAGGAATAGGACTCCACCAGCATACCCTCCCGGGCGGCTTCCTCGCTCAGTGCGACAGTGATGGTGCCCGTGGCCTGTCCGTTTCCGGCATACCCGGTAAGCTGGAACCTGATCTCGATCTTTGCAGGTTCCGGGACAGACTGAGCATCCCTGGCCCCGGCATAGAGCCGCACCCACACCATATTGTCATGTCCCTCCGGATCTGCCTGTATGGCCTGGCGCAGCGTGTCGGGAACATCCAGCGTGATGCCCAGCATGTCCTCCACATCTGTCAAAGTGCCGAAGCTGTTATGGGGCATCTCAGCGGAGATGTAATGCCCCTTGTAATTCTGCAAATAGAAATCCAGCTCCTGCACCTCCTCCGTCTGCTGGCTTAGGTTCCAGCGAGTGCGTACAAGGCCCTCGAGCCGGGCCATATTCTCCTCCGGCAGCTCCACCACCTCCAGGGGGAGGTTGAATTCCAGCTTTTCAAAATCCAGGATACCGTCCGGTGTTTGGTAGTAATCCTCATAGATTGCGCCAAATCTCTGAATAACTTCCTCGGCGGTTTTCCTGCTCTGGGACCAGGTGATCCCCGCCGAAACCGCGCCCGCCGTCACCGCCAGCAGGGCGATGGCCGCCGCCGCGGCGATCAGGCGGCGAAATTTGATGACTTTTCCGCTCCGGGCGGTCCGCTCCGTCTCCAGGAGCAGGTCATCGGGCAGCTCCGTCAGCGCCCGGGCCAGTTCATTTCGTTCCAACATGAATATCCTCCTTTTCCAGATGGTCCCGAAGCTTCCGCCGCAGGCGGAACAGGACCCCCGTCACCTTTGTCTTCGAACAGCCAAACCGGGCGGCGATCTCCTCCACGCTGTCGCCGTACCAGTACCGGCGCAGGAACATCTGCCGGTACGCTTCCTTTTGCTGCCGCAGAAAGGCCTCCAGGGCATCGCGCAGGACCTGACGCTCCAGGCTCCGGTCCGGCGTTGCGGACTCCAGCTCCTCCACCGGCAGGGCCGCCCGCTTTCCGGCGCTGTGGTATTCCAGCCGGTTCAGGGCCAGATTCCGGGCGATGCGGCCCACATACAGCCGCAGATGCTCCGGCCGGTTGGGCGGGATGCTGGTCCAGACCTGCATCCACACATCCGCCACCACCTCCTCCACATCGGCGCTGTCCGCCAGGATGCCCCCGGCGATGGCGGCGCAGTAGCGGGTGTATTCCGATTGCAGCGCCGCCAGGGCCGCCGGGTCCCGGTCATACAGCAGCTTCTTGATCTTTTCTTCCGTCAATGGCATCAGCTCCGTTTCTGTTGGAAGGTACCTTCTGACTAATAAGACAGGATTCGAGGGCGGATCGTTTCATTCTCTCATCACATGGGAAAAGTTTTTTCTGTAGGGCGGACGGCACTGCCACCGCCGACCAGGCCGGGTTCCTGCCATACCCGAAGAAGAATGTAGGGAACGGCCTCCGTGCCGTTCCCCGATTTCCCGGAACGCTGCAAATGTTGTGGTTTTTGCCCCTACGGACCAAAATCCACGGGACGGCACATAGGCCGTCCCCTACAAAGGGGATCAAAAAGCCGCCCTCCGGGATGGAGAGCGGCTTTGGTGTTTGGATCAGGCCTTGAATTCGACTTCCAGCTCTGCGGGAGCCTCGTAGCCGTTATGGATGACGGTCTGCTTGACCTCGCGGCCCTTGACGGTGACCTTCAGGGCGTGGTTCTCGCCCTGCTCGTAGCCCATCGTCTCGCCGTCGTCTTCGTAGTGGGTGAAGGTGCCGCTGCCGGGGAAGACCTCCAGCTTCACCTCGGTGATGTCCTCCACGCACTCAGGATTGCCCACGGCCACGGGGATGATGGCGCCGGCCTTGGCGAACAGGGGCAGGTGGTCCATGGGGGCCTCGGCCAGGATGTACTTGCCGCCGGT
Source organism: Oscillospiraceae bacterium (assembly GCA_017409645.1). GTDB lineage: Bacteria > Bacillota > Clostridia > Oscillospirales > Oscillospiraceae > Faecousia. The sequence goes on from JAFQSI010000342.1 coordinate 2,946, forward strand.
GTAGCGCTTGCCGGTGTAGTAGTCGTACCAGGTGCCCTTGGGCAGGTAGACGCTCCGGGCGAAGGTGCCGGGGGTCATGATGGGGGCCGCCATCAACTTGTCACCGATGAGGAACTGGTCACAGATATTCTCGCAGGTCTTGTCGGTGGGGTACTCCAGGATCAGGGGCCGCAGCATGGGCAGGTCCTCGTGGGCCAGGTCGTAGAGGCAGGGCAGCAGATGGTAGCGCAGCTGGATCGCCTTACGGACCAGCTTCATCGTCTCCTCGCCGAAGGCCCAGGGCTCCTGCTTCCGGGTGCCCTGCGCATAGTGGTTGCGGAAGAAGGGGGACAGGCACCCGGCCTGGGTCCAGCGGACCAGAAGCTCAGGAGTGCAGTCGGAGCCGAAGCCGCCCACATCGGAGCCGGTGTGGTACATGCCGGAAAGGCCCAGGTTCATCATCTGCACCAGGGAAAGCTGGATGTGGCCCCACATGGAGTGGTTGTCGCCGGTCCAGCCGGAGCAGTAGCGCTGGGAGCCAGCGCAGCAGGCACGGGTCAGCACGAAGGGACGCTTGCCGTCGGCCTTCAGCAGGCCGTCGTAGGTGGCCTGGGCCATCAGGTGGCCATAGGCGTTGTGCATTTCCAGATGATTGCCGCCGGCGAACTGAACATCGTCAGGCAGCTGGCCGGTGAAGTTGGCGGGCTCGTTCATATCGTTCCAGATGCCCCGGATGCCGGTTTCGGTCATGAGCTTCATCTTCTCGCCCCACCAGTCCCGGACCTCGGCCTTGGAAAAGTCGGGGAAGACAGCCTCGCCGGGCCAGACCTTGCCCACATAGGTGGAGCCGTCGGGA
>JAFQSI010000343.1 GCA_017409645.1 Oscillospiraceae bacterium
GATGGCGGCCTCCCGCTCGCCCTCGGCGATCAGGATGGCGGACTTGCGCTTACCCTCGGCCTGGAGGATCGCCTGACGGCGGTCGCGCTCGGCCTTCATCTGCTTCTCCATGGAAGCCTGGATGTCAGCGGGGGGCAGGATGTTCTTCAGCTCCACCCGGTTGACCTTGATGCCCCAGGGGTCCGTGGCCACGTCCAGGATGGAGCGCATCTTGGTATTGACCACGTCGCGGCTGGTCAGAGTCTGGTCCAGCTCCAGGTCGCCGATGATGTTACGCAGGGTGGTGGCGGTCAGCGTCTCCATGGCGGCCATGGGCTGCTCCACGCCGTAGCAGTAGAGCTTGGGATCGGTGATCTGGAAATAGACCACGGTGTCGATCTGCATGGTGACGTTGTCCTTGGTGATGACGGGCTGGGGGGGATAGTCCAGGACCTGCTCCTTCAGGCTCACCCGACGGGCGACGCGGTCGACGAAGGGGAGCTTCACATGGATGCCCACGCCGTCCACGCGCTCAAAGGCGCCCAGACGCTCGATGACGTAGGCACGGGACTGCTGGACCACATAGATGTTGCTGACCACCAGCATGATGAGGATCAGCACGATGACGGAACCAATGATGAAAGGACCCATAATTCTTACCTCCTGTCAGATAATACGGTTACACGTTGACGGATTCCCGGACGGGGGAGACGAAGACCTTGACGCCCTCGATCCGGTCCACCTTCACCATCGTCCCGGCGGGGATGTGGGAATTGTCGGTGGAGCGGGCGGACCACTCGATGCCGCCCACCTGGACCTGGCCCAGGGCGGCGATGTTGTTGACGGGCGTGGTGACGATGCCGGTGGCGCCGACCACCGCATCCACGTTGGTCTTGGTGACCCGGGGGGCGAGATGACTGCGGGCCAGGGACCGCAGACACAGAAGGAGGACGATCGCCAATGCCAGGAAGACCGTCACCTGCAGCATCAGACCGCCGCCCAGCAGGGCCACCACAACGGCACCCAGCGCACCCGCGGCGAACCAGATGGACACCAGTGTCACCGTCATGGCTTCGGCAACGATGAAGATCACCATGGCCACCAGCCAGAAAATTGCTTCCCAATTCATTGTGATACCTCCTTTTCGGATATCGGATCTGCGTTCGGGCTGTACCTGTATTATAGCAGAGCTGCACAAATCCGTCAATTCACAGATTCTGCCCGTTGTCAACATCTTCCGGGATGTTTTCCGGTATTTCGTGGAATGATCCCGGACAGTTGTGACTTTTCACACAAAAATTTGCCATAAAAGTAAATTTTTATCGATTTAAGAATTCTTAAGAAAACCACTGCTCCATCAGCTCCCGGACCTCAGCGACCCGGCCGAAGGGCGACCGGAGCCCCGCCTCCTCCAGGAAGGCCAGGAAGTACCCCTCCTCCGTGTCCAGGCTCTCGGCGAAGATCTCCGCGCCCGCGCCGGGGGTCTGCAGCTCCAGCTGATAAAGCTGCAGCGCCGCGTCGTTGCTGACCACGTAGCTGATGATGTACATGGGGTGGCTGTAGTAATGCTGCACGGTGACCAGATCCCAGGACTCCCAATCTGCCATGGAGTCGAAGCCGTAGTCGGTGCAGACCTGCTCATACAGCGCCAGCAGGTTCTCCGCCGTCAAATCTTCGCCGGTCAGGCTGTACATCTTCTCTTCAAAGGCGGCATAGGCGGCCTGCTCCACATAGGTACACAGGCAGTCGGCCAGCTTCAGCTCCGTCAGCACCTCGTCGGCATCGGCATAGCAAAGGCTCAGATACTCCATGCCCTGGGAGAAAATCTCCATCACATCGACGCCTGCACCGGACCCGGCGGCGGCATAATCCGCGGCAAAATGGCCGAATTCGTGGGCAAAGCTCAGGCAGTCATACCGGGTGCCGGTGCCGCTGAGGAAGACATAGGGCTCATAGTAACCCGGCAGGTACACCTCGAAGGACATGCCGGACTTATCCCCGGAGCGGCTGATGTCGTAAAGCTCTGCCTCCTCCAGGAGCAGGAAGGCCTCCTCCGTCACGCCGCCCATGGCCTTCGCGGCAGTCTGCACATATTCGAAGACCTCCGTCTCCCGGCAGCGCTTCCATCCGTCGGAAAAGAGCGTCCCGTGGTTCAGCTCCCGGTACAGCGGCACCAGCTCCTTCCGGATCTGCTCCAGGTAATCGCCTGCCTGTTCGGGGGTGTAGTCCCGGTAATAGTAGAAGTCCCAGGCGAATTCCGGGAAGCTGTCATAGCCCGCCCAGGCCGCCATTTCCTGCCGCAGGGCGATCAGCTCCGCCAGGATCTGAGCCATGGGCAGGGTGTTCTCGTAAAAGAAATCCCCCTCCTGCTCAAACAGCTCGTAGTATTCCCCGACCAGCGCCTGCTCCCGCTCCATCAGCGCCACAAGCTCC
>JAFQSI010000344.1 GCA_017409645.1 Oscillospiraceae bacterium
CCTGCCCGTCTATACGGACGACGAGCTTGCTTTCGCTGAGGCCATCCACGATACCTACGATTGCCGCGACCTCCCCGGCACCGCCCCCAGATTCGACTGGAAGGTGAAGCAGCAGGTGAAGGAGTGGACAAACAACGGACAGAAGGCCGTCAACGATTTCGTCATGCCCTATGTCCCCTCCGACTACATGAGCGCCGGCTCCACGGACGTGGGCGACGTCAGCTGGCTGACCCCCACCGCCCAGTTCAACGCCGCCACCTGGCCCAGCAACTGCCCCGGCCACTCCTGGCAGATGGTGTCCACCGGCAAGACCGGCTTCGCCCACGAAGCCATGCTCTACGCAGGCTGCGTTCTGGCCATGACCGCCTACGATCTGATGACCGACCCCGACATCCTCACCGAAGCACGGGCGGAATTCAGCGTCACCGCCGCAGGCGGCTACGACTGCCCCCTGGAACCGGACCTGGTGGCCGAGCCCGCCGCTGTATAAGCCATATCATAAGTGCGCCGCAGCCGCGGCGCACTTTTCCTCTGTACAATTTCGTTTTTTTCGCTATAATGGTATCAGGGGTAATATGCTCCGAATTTTCCCTATGGTGGTATTCCTATGAGATTTTCCTTTCACACCTTCGGCTGTAAGGTGAACCAATACGAGACGCAGGCCATGGAGCAGCTGCTCACGGCCCAGGGCCATGAGATCGGCCATTTCGACGAGCCCTGCGACGGCTACATCATCAACACCTGCTCCGTCACCGCCGTGGCGGACAAGAAGAACCGGGCCGTCATCCGACGCTGCCGGAAGCTCCACCCCGACGCGGTCATCGGCGTCTGCGGCTGCTACACCCAGCACGCCGCCGAGGTGGTCCAGGCGCTGGAGGTGGATGTGGTGTCAGGCTCCGCGGGCCGGGAAGCCTTCCTGGATATGATGCTCGCGGCCATGGAGGACCGGCAGAAGCGCAGCGCCGTGGATGCGGCCCTGCGGCGGCGGGAATTCGAGGTCCTGCCCGCCGGCGGCCTGAGCGAGCGGACCCGGGCCATGCTGAAAGTCCAGGACGGCTGCGTCAATTTCTGCTCCTACTGCATCATCCCCTACACCCGGGGCCCCGTCCGGTCCGCTCCCCTGGAGCTGGCAGTCCGGCAGGCAAAAGAGCTGGCACAGCAGGGCTACCGGGAGATCGTGGTCACGGGCATCGAGATCGCCTCCTGGGGCGTGGACCTGCCGGGCAAGCCCACTATGGTCACACTGATCGCCGCCCTCTGCGAGGCCGTACCCGACCTTCGGATCCGGCTCGGCTCCCTGGAGCCCCGAGTGGTGACGGAGGAATTCTGCCAGACCCTCTCCAAATATCCCAACCTCTGCCCCCACTTCCATCTGTCCATGCAGTCCGGCTGTGATACGGTCCTGGCGCGGATGAAGCGCAAGTATGACACCGCCCGGTACTACGAATCCGTTCAGCTGCTGCGGAAATACTTCCCCGGCTGCGCCCTGACCACCGACATGATCGTGGCCTTCCCAGGGGAGACGGAGGAGGAATTCGAAGAAAGTCTGGCTTTCATCCGCAGGTGCGCCTTTGCGGAGATGCACATCTTCCCCTACTCCCGCCGTCCCGGTACCCCCGCGGACAAAATGCCCGGACAGCATCCCAACGCCGTCAAGGAGGACCGCAGCCGCCGGGCCATCGCCGTGGCCAGCGAAATGACCCGGGATTACGGCAGGGGCATGGCGGGGACCATCCAGGAGATCCTCTTCGAGGAAGCCCACCTGGGCATCTGGTCCGGCCACGCGCCCAACTATGTCCGGGTGTCCGTCAATTCCTACGAGGATCTGCACAACCAGGTCCGCCGGGTCCGGATCCTCGGAGACGGGGCCGACGGATGTGCCTTCGGCGAAATCGTCGAATCTTAAGGTTTTCCCCGTTGCATTTGGTCTGAAGCCGTTGTATAATGGTAAATCATGCAATTTTTACAGGAGGTGATGCCATGCGCCGCTTTGTCGCGCTGATCCTGTGCATCTTTCTGTTCGCCGTTCCGGCCCATGCCGCCAACGCTGCCGTATCCGTCAGCACCACCGCTGCAGTCAACGAAAACAGTGCCTGCACCGTGACCATTGAGGCGGACATCCGCCTGGATGACCCCGCCAAGGGGCTGAAATTCCCCCTGGGCACCGATATCGACTCCGTCACCCTGAACGGCTCCCCCGCCCCCCTGAAGCAGTCCGGCGGCATCACCAGCGTGGACCTGAGCCACCTGGACGGCAAGATGGGCCTGTTCTCCTGCACCATCAGCTACACCGTCAACTCCGTGGTCGCCGTGGATGACGACGGCAAGCAGCTCGTCACCGTGCCGCTGCTGTACGGCTTCCCCTACCCGGTGGAGCAGATGTCCTTTTCCGTGACCATGCCCAGCGAATTCAAGACGGTCCCCTCCTTCCACAGCGGCTACCACGGCCAGGATATCGAGCGCCAGATGAGCGCCTCCATCACCGGCACCGTGATCAGCGGCAGCGTGCAGGAGCTGAAGGACAGCGAGACGCTCTTCCTGAAGCTGGCCGCCCCGGAGGGGATGTTCCCCGCCAGCCGCACCTTCGGCGGCAGCCTGGGCTTTGACGCCGCCGCCATGGCGGTCTGCGCAGCTCTGGCGCTGCTGTACTGGCTGTTCACCATGCGCTGCCTGCCCCGCTTCTCCCAGCGCCGGGCCACCGCGCCGGAGGGCATCTGCGCCGGACAGCTCCGCAGCTATCTGATCCGCCGTCCTGCAGATCTGCCGCTGATGGTCCTGCAGTGGGCCCAGCTGGGCTATCTGATCATCCATCTCGACGACAACGGACGGATCTTCCTCCACAAGAAAATGGACATGGGCAACGAGCGCAGCAGCTTTGAGCTGCGCTGCTTCCGGGACCTCTTCGGCCGCAAGCGGATGATGGATGTCTCCGGCTACCGGTTCCAGAAGGTCTGCGACAAGGCCGCAGCCCTGAGCCGCCGCCAGTCCAACGGCTATCGGTCCCCCAAGGGCAGCGAACGGCTCTTCCGGCTGATCAGCTGTCTGCTGGGTCTGTTTGCCGGCGTCGCCATGGGCGACACCGTCTCCACGGACCATTACTGGCGTCTGATCATCATGGGTGCCCTGGGCGCAGCCGGATTTTTCCTGTGCTGGTTCATTCAGGATGGCATGTACTGTCTGCATCTGCGCAGCAAGGCTTCCCTGAAGCTGGGTCTGGTCGCCGCCGTGATCGTGCTGGCCGCCGGATTCGTCTGCCGGTGCCCCGGCTATGCCGCGGGCGCGGTGGCCTGGAATCTGCTGGCGGGTCTGATGGCCGCTTATGGCGGTATGCGCACCGAAAACGGCGAGCGCATCCGGGGCGAGATCCTGGGCCTGCGCCGGTACATGCGCAGCGTCGGAAAGACGGAGGTCCGCCGGATCCTCGCCTCCAACCGCAACTATTATTTCGAGCTGGCCCCCTATGCCCTGGCTCTGGGCGTGGACAAGACCTTCGCTGAAAAATTCGGCGGCTCCCGGCTCCCCGCCTGCACCTGGCTGGTCACGGGCATCGACAGCCGCACCGCTCCCGAATGGCACCAGCAGCTGCGGGAGGTCTACAAGCTCATGAACCGGGACCGCAAGCCCACCCTGGCCGAGCGGATCTTTGGCAAATGACCCTTACATAACGGATCCGACCTGTGCAGCTCTGCACAGGTCGGATTCTTCATCTCTTTTACCCTTTTCGATACTCGAACAGGCGGTACAGCTTTTTGGAAAGCCCTCCGGCATAGAGCCGCTTGAAGACAGCCTTCTCCAGCCCGGTCAGCATATCGATGTATTTCTGCGGCGTCATGGCGTGTTCCCTGAGAAAGCGGAACCCGCCGCTTTGGATCGACTCGGGGGCGTCCATGCCGTAAACCTGCGTGACACCCACATCGTTGATGGGATTTTTGTACCGGGATAGTCTGGCGGCCAGGCCGGTATAGCAGTCCATCAGGCAGGCGACCTGTTCAAAGTGGCAGCACAGCTCAGACGCCAGTCCACGCAGCTCGTCGGGTGTCAGATACATGCTGACGCCCTCCATCACGACGATGGCGCACTTCTTCTGCGGAATACCGGACAGCCAGCCTCTCTCCCGAACATCAGCGGGGATCATCTGATAGCGGACGGTCTCGCCGTAGAATCGCGTTCTTTCTCCGATCACCTCGGGAAAATCCACATCGTACCACATGCGGCCGGTGTCCCCCAGTCGCAGACAGCGGCTGTCCAGGCCGCAGCCGATAAGCAGGACCACGGCGTCGGGCAGGTCGTTGAGCTGCCCCCTGACCCATTCGTCGAATACCGCCGCTCGGATCCCCATGTAGAAGGCGAGCCACTTCGATCTGGATTTTCCCCTGAGGGTGAAGCCCTCCGCTTCCCAGATCTGCTCCGCCTTTCGATCTGAAAGGAACAGGCCCCGTTTGCTCACATAGGACTTACCGTACA
>JAFQSI010000345.1 GCA_017409645.1 Oscillospiraceae bacterium
GGCGAATTCCAGCAGATTCTTCGTGCCGTCGATGGCGGTCATCAGGGTCTGCACAGGCTCCGTGACGAAGGACTTAGACGCGGTGACGGAGGCGGTGTGGAGGATGAAGTCCACATCCCCGTCATACTCCACGGGGGCGGTCACATCGCCCACGCAGTAGACGATGGGAAGATGTCCGAACATGGCACGGGCCTTTTGTTCATTGCGCACATGGGCGATGACGGAAACTTCCACAGGCGCGGCGCAGAGGGCGCGCACCAGCATGCTGCCCACCAGACCGGTGGCACCGGTGATCAGCACGGATTTGTTTTTCAGCTCCGGCCAGTGGGGGAAAATGGCGGAGATCCGGGAGAGATCCGCCTGCAAAACAGGATCGATTTTCTGATTCATGGCTCAAATCCCCAAAATCTGCATGTTCTCCCGGGCTTCCCGAATAGCCTTGAAGATGTAGAAGTCCGAGGGGGTGGTGATCTTGATGTTCTCGGCGGGGCTCTCCACCAGATGGAGCTTCACGCCGTAGTGGATCATGAGGGAAGCGGAGTCGAGCATCTCGTCGTAGTTGTCGGCCAGAGCCCGCTTGTGCATGTCGATGATGTCCTTCAGATAGAAGCTCTGGGGAGCCCGGGCCAGACGGCAGGCCTGCCGGTCGATGAGCTGATCCACCTCCTCGCTGCTGTTGACGGTGATGATCGTCTCAATGGCGGGGGCGGCGGTGATGGCGTTGCCGTACTGCTTCACGGAGGCGATGTTCTCGGAGATCAGCTTTTCCGTGATGAGGGGCCGGACGCCGTCGTGGATCAGGACGATGGTGTTCTCGGAGTCGCAGTTTTCCTCCAGGATCCGCAGACCCGCCCGGGTGGATTCCTGGCTGGTCTGGCCGCCGGGGACGATCCAGCGGACCTTCCGGATGCGCCAGCGCTCCAGCTGATCCCGCAGATAGTCGATCCAGTCGGCGATGCAGACCACGGCGATGGCGTCGATCTCGGGATGGCGGTCAAAATGCTCGAGGGTATGGATGATGATGGGCTTGCCGTGCAGCTCCAGAAATTGCTTGGGCCGTCCGGCGTTTCCCATCCGCTTGCCGGTGCCGCCGGCAAAGATCAGGGCAGTGTTCATAGTTGTTTCTCCTTTTGTTGAACCGTTCGGAACATAACTGTAGGGGAGGGTCATGATCCTCCCGGTGCTTTTGCATCGCAAAAGCACTTTGCCGCAGGCGAACAGCGGCTATGCTCCTGCGGAGCATCCGAAAACCGTGCCGGTTTTCGGCGGGAGGGTCATGACCCTCCCCTACGGTGTGATTCAGCCGCGCAGGAATGCCGCGATCCGATCCACGCACTGCTTGGCGGCGGTGCCGGATTCGGTGGAGCCCAGCTCGGCATGGTGGCGGTCCACCCCGGCGCGGTAGGCGCTCTCGTCAAATTCTGCGATGACCCGGGCCAGCCCGCCGTTGTCGGAGGCCAGGGGGAAGGGCCAGCTGTCGATGGGGGTGTAGAAATCCCGCTCGCCCCGGTATTCGTCGATGTCCCGGGCATAGAGGAAGCAGGGCTTATGCATCAAAGAGAAGTCCCACATGCAGGATGAGTAGTCCGTCAGCAGCACATCAGATGCCAGCAGCAGCTCCTGCATATCGGGGTAGTCGGTGGCATTGCGCAGGAAGGGCGCATTGGATGCCATGGCCTTGTCCGCCAGATAGTAGTGCATCCTGAGCAGGATGACCCACTCGCCGCCGAAGCGCTGCTCCAGGGATTTTTTCAGAGCCTGAAAATCCACGTCGTACAGGTCCAGGGTGTGGGAATTGCGGAAGGTGGGGGCGTAGATCAGGATCTTTGCGTTTTCGGGAATGTCAAGGGTCTTCCGCACCCGCGCTGCCACGGCAGGATCGGGATGCAGCAGATCGTCGTTTCTCGGCAGACCGCACTCGAGGACCTCGCCGCGGTACCGGTAGGCGTCCCGGATGACATATTTGGTGAAGGCCTTGGAGCTGGAGAGGAAGAGGGTGATCTTGTTCATCTTCTCCACGGCGTGCTGCTGCTCCCGCTCATTCACGTCGATCCGGTGGCCGCCGACCCGCTTGTAGGCGCCGCCGCCGTGCCAGGTTTCGAGAACCATCTGACCGGGACGGAATTTCAGGGCGGACCAGAACTCGGCGTTGTCCACGTAGACCTTGGAGGTCATGACATAGTACAGGTACTCGAAAGACTTGTATTTGACGACCTTGATGCCCTTTTCTTCAAGAAAACGGAACTTTTCCGGATCATTGAAGGCCCAGACCTGCTGGATCTCGGGATGCTCCCGATGCAGCAGCTCGGAGATCCTGCGGGGGGAGTCGGAATACTGACGGCCCGAAAAGGCGATGAAATTCACCCTGGGCTTCAGCGGCAGCAGCCGGAACAGCTGCAGCGCGTTCTGGACGCCATGCTCGATGGCGTATTTGATCCTCTGCTTCATCATTTCTCCACGCAGTAGTACACGCCCTTGTACTGGGCGAAGGGCTCATTGAGGTTGGCGTAGACCACATCGTGCTTGGCGACCCGGCCCTCCTCGGGGGGCAGCTGCATGTAATCGCCGAAGATGCGGCGCAGGTAGGCGTCGTAGCCCACGGGGATGGAGACGGTGATGTCCTCGAAGGGGACCTCCATCGTCTCGAAATCGGCTCTGGGATGGGGGTAGAACAGGGCCCGGAAGGAGGTGATCGTCTCTTTGACGGTCTTGGCGGAGTCGAAGTCGTACTTGGCCATCTTCTTCTCGTGCTTGCTCCAGATCTTGTAGCGCCGCTCGGGGCTCTTGACGGAATTCAGCACGATGGAGGTGGCGAACCGCAGCAAGCCTCCCTGGTGGTCGGGCAGACGCTGGACGTTGAAGATGGAGTAGAGGATGGAGTGGTAGATCTGCAGACCCCGGGCGATGGGATTCTCCGGGCAGCCCTCGAAGGGCATGATGTCCACGGAAACGCCGTGGAGGATGTCCTCGTTCTGGCTGTGACGGTTGATGAAGGTGGTCTTCAGGTCCACGAGCTGCATGTCGGTCTGGTGGATGTTCTTCTCCTTGGTGGTGCGGCACAGGGCGTAATGCTCCAGATCGCCCACCTGGTTCCAGATCCGGTAGAACTTTTCGTAGTCGGGACGGGGCATGAAGACATCGATGTCGTCATCCCAGGGGATGAAGCCCTGGTGCCGCAGCGCGCCGATCAGCGTACCGCCGCCGACCCAGTAGCGAAGGTTGTTTTCCTTACAGATTTTCTGGAAATACTTGAAGATCTCCAGGGACTTTTCCTGGAGGGCTCCGGTGGTCATGTCACCGGAAATGATGCGTTCTTTGTAATCGATCATAATACCTTACCTGCCAATCGCCCCAGATTCGAAAAAACGAACCTGGGGTGGAATTTTTTGGATATTTACTTACCCAGAACCGCAAAAACGGTCCGGAACATGGTGGCGATGTCGGAGAAGAAGCTGAAGCTCTTCAGGGCATCGAGGTTGTACTTCATTTTGCCGGGCAGCACATCCCGGATGTAGACGGCGTCCACATCGTCGGCAGCGTCCAGCAGCTCGGCCTCGTCCTTGTAGCGGATGCTGGCTTCGCTGGTGACGCCGGCGGGCAGCAGCAAGGTCGCCATCATCTCGGGGGTGTAGGCGGCCACATACTTGGGGACCTCGGGCCGGGTGCCCACGAAGGTCATGGTGCCCCGGAAGATGTCGATGAGCTGGCAAAGCTCATCCAGGCGGCAATTGCGGATCACATGGCCCACCCGGGTGATGCGGCTGTCGCCGCTGACGGTGACGAGGCTGCCCCGCTTGTCGGCGTCAGACACCATGGAGCGGAACTTGAAGATCCGGAACTGCTTTCCATACTGGGTCACCCGGACCTGCCGGTAGAACACCGGGCCGGGGGAGTCCAGCTTGATGGCGATGGCCAGGATCAGAAACACGGGGCTCAGGATCAGCAGCATCAGCGCGGAGACGACCACATCGAAGATCCGCTTGATGAGCAAGCTACCCCGGCGTTTTGCCAGAAGGTCGTAGTAGGGACGGACGGCGTCCGTCCGCAGATCGTCGGGAAGATCCTCCCATTTTTTCAGAATCATAAATATTCCTTCAGAATGTCAACATAGTTGTCGATCACATACTGCACCTCTTCGTCGGTCAGACGGGTATGCAGGGGCAGGGTGATCTCGTTTTCGAAGTGGGCGTAGGCGTTGGGGTAGTCGGCGATGTCGAAGCCCAGATCCTTGTAGGCGGTGTGCAGGGGCAGGGGCTTGTAGTGGACATTGCAGGCGATGCCCCGGGCAGCCATTTTCCGGATGATCTCGCCCCGCTGGTCGAAGCTGATGCCGGGGACCCGGCTCAGATACAGGTGGCCGGAGGAGCTGTGGCGGTCGCTGTAATGGTCCAGGACCTGAACGCCCAGGGGCTTCAGGGCGGCGTCATAGCGGCCGATGATCTCCCGACGGCGCAGGAGCATGGCGTCGTAGCGGTCCATCTGGGCCAGACCCACGGCGGCGGCCAGGTCGGTCATGTTGCACTTGTACCAGGTGCCCACGATGTCGTAGTCCCAGGCACCCAGCTGGACCTTGGCCAGGGCGTCCTTGCTCTGGCCGTGGAGGCTCAGCAGCTGGAGCTTCTTGTAAATTTCCGCGCCGTCCACGCCGGGGATGGGGTTCCAGGTCAGCGCGCCGCCCTCGGCGGTGGTCAGATTCTTGACGGCATGGAAGGAGAAGGAGGAGAAGTCGGCCACGCAGCCCACGGGGCGGTCGCCCAGCGTTGCGCCGAAGGCATGGGCGGTGTCCGCCAGCACAGCGATGCGGCCGAGACCCCTCTGGATCCGGCTCTCGGGCAGGGGGCGGAACAGATGGCGCTTGCGCTCCACGGCGGCGTAGATCCGCTCGTAATCGCAGGGGATGCCGGCCAGATCCACGGGGATGATGACCTTGGTCCGCTCATTGATGGCGGCCTCCATGGCGTCGTAGTCCATCTCCAGGGAATTTTCCTGGGTGTCGATCAGCACGGGCGTGGCGCCCACATGGCAGATGACGGAGGCGGTGGCGGTATAGGTGTAGGCGGTGGTGATGACCTCGTCGCCGGGGCCGACGCCCATCAGCCGCAGGGCCATCTCCGCGCAGGCGGTCTGGGAATTCAGGCAGACGGCGTATTCGGTGCCGCAGCGCTGGGCGACCCGGCGCTCCAGCTCCTTGGTCTTGGGACCGGTGGTGATCCAGCCGGAGCGAAGGGCCTCAATGACCTCGTTGACCTCAGCCTGGGTGATATCGGGGGGAGAAAAGGGGATATTCATAAGGATGTACACCTCTCATAGTCACATCATTTCCGGGACGCAGACGCAATTCCGGAATTATATCACTATTTTACTATAAGCTTTTGAGGTTGTCAATCGACGGAAACTGGAATTCAAAATTAAGCAATCTTAATTTTTCATGAACACACAGAAAAC
>JAFQSI010000346.1 GCA_017409645.1 Oscillospiraceae bacterium
TGACGCCGTCGACCACGGGGTTGATGATGGCAGCGCCGTTCTTGAAGCCGGGCATGACCCAGGTGGACATGGCCACGGGCCAGGACATCATGAAGGCACGGCCGGCCAGGGCGGGGTTGACCACATTGCGGCCCAGACCGCCGAAGAGCATCTTGACCAGCAGGATGGCGAAGGCAGCGCCCAGGATGATCTGCCAGTAGGCCACGGTGACGGGGCAGACGAAAGCCAGCAGGACACCGGTGACGCAGGCGGACAGGTCATAGGTCTTGTCGTCCTGCTTCATCAGGATGTTCCACAGCTTCTCAAACAGGAAGCAGGAGATGACGGACACGGCGGTGACCGTCAGGGCGCGGAAACCGAAGTTCCACACGGCGAAGATCATGGCGGGTGCCAGTGCGATCAGCACATCGCGCATGATGGTCTTGGTGGTGGCTTCCTGGTGGACGTGGGGGGAGCTGGAAACCGTCAGCTCATAGTAATACTTCATCTGTGCCATTTGATCTCCACCTCCTTATTTCTTGGCCGCAGCGGCGGCGTCGCGGATCCTCTGCTTGGCGGAGCGGAAGCCCAGGACCAGGGGCACGGAGGCGGGGCAGGTGAAGGCACAGCAGCCGCACTCGATGCAGTCCATGATGTTGGTGGCCTTCATCTCCTCCACATCATTGGTGTACAGGGACTTGTACATCATAACGGGCATCAGCTTCATGGGGCAGGCGTCGATGCACTTGCCGCAGCGCAGGCAGCGGGAGTCCTCGACATAGAAGTTGTTGGCGTGACCCAGGATGGTGATGGCGTTGCAGGCCTTGATGGTGGGAACGCTCAGGTCGTACTGGGCAGCGCCCATCATGGGGCCGCCGCTGAGGACCTTGTAGGGGTTCTCGGAAACGCCGCAGGCCTCCATCAGCTCGTTGAAGCTGGTGCCGATGGGGACCATCAGGTTCTTGGGCTCCAGGACGATGTCGCCGGAGACGGTGACGATACGCTCGATCAGGGGCATGCCCAGATACACAGCGTCGTGAATGGCCTTGCAGGTGGCGGCGTTGATGACCACGCAGCCGACTGCGGCGGGCAGACCGCCGGAGGGGACCTCGCGCTTGGTGATGGCGTAGATCAGCTGCTTCTCAGCGCCCTGGGGGTACTTGGCGGGCAGCACATCCACGACGACGCCGGTGCCGATGGCTGCGTTCTTCAGGGCATCGATGGCCTTGGGCTTGTTGTCCTCGATACCGATGTGGCCTTCCTTCAGGCCCAGGATCTTCATGGCGATCATCAGACCGGAAACGACCACCTCGGGCATCTCCTGGCACAGACGGTCGTCAGCCGTGATGTAGGGCTCGCACTCGCCGGCGTTGACGATGACGGTATCGGCCTTGCCGATGGCGCCGGAGAGCTTGACGTGGGTGGGGAAGGACGCGCCGCCCATACCGACGACACCGGCTTCCCGGATGATGCCCGTCAGCTGCTCGGGGGTCAGAGCGTCGACCTCCGCCTGGGTTCTGGGCTGGATGTCAGGGCACAGGGTGTCCTGATGGTCATTTTCGATAACAACAGACATCACGGTAGAGCCATTGGTGTGGGCACGGTTCTCCACAGCCTTGACCTTACCGGACACAGTGGCATGCACGGGAACGCACAGGCCCTGGTTGTCACCGATCTTCTGACCCTTGGTCACGATATCATTCTTCTTGACCAGGGGTTTGCAGGGTGCGCCGATATGCTGGCTCATGGGAATGACCACCAGATCGGGCGCGGGGAATGCTTGCACACTCCGCGCCTCGGCGTAATGCTTGTTCTCCTTCGGGTGAACACCGCCAAAGAAAGAAAACGCCATAGGTCTATCACCTCTTCAGATAAATTACCGCCTTAGCCCGCGGCATAGGGATGATATTATGATACAGCAAATCCATCTATTTGTCCACTGGAAACCGGATACTTAGTACAAAATTTGTTCAAAAAATACAAAAATACCGATATCTTCCAGTAACTTACCAGTTTTCTGGAATAAAACTTTGCGAAATCTTAGTGAAATCGCTTGCGCAACCGGTTTCTCCCCATAATTCAACTTCAAAAGTACCAATAGCAACTTGCCCATTCCCTACACAGAAGCCACTCAGCAAAAAAGAACCACCCCTTTCGGGGTGGTTCTCAAAATGATGCTTGGGTCACAGCAGCCCGACCAGCCACATGATGAGGGCAGCGAAGGCCAGCAGGACGCCGATGCACGGCAGCATGATGGTGAAGAAGGCGGCGATGAGCATGGCGAACTTGTCCGCACAGCCGACCTTTTCCTCCTCCAGCATCTGACCGAACTGTTCTTCTTCCTCTTTGGTGGACTTATTCAGGCGTTTGAAGATCATACGGATTGCTCCTTACTCGCCGCGGTTGGACTTGCGCTCCATCTTGGGCAGCTCGAAGAGGTAATTGCCCTTCTCGTCGATCTTCTTCTGATCGAAGTGGCAGGCGACGAAGTGGCCGGGCTCGATCTCCTTCAGTTCGGGAGGAACGCGCTTGCACTTATCGCAGGCCATGTAGCAGCGGGTGTGGAACTTACAGCCGGCGGGGGGCTTGATGGGGCTGGGGATGTTGCCCTCGAGCAGGATGCGCTCCTTCTTCAGGGACTCGGGATCGGTGGTGGGGATGGAGGACAGCAGCGCCACGGTGTAGGGGTGACGGGGATCCTCGAACAGGGTCTGGGCGGTGCCCAGCTCCACCACGTTGCCCAGGTACATGACGCAGATGCGGTCGGAGATGTAGCGGACGACAGACAGGTCATGGGAGATGAACATGTAGGTCAGCTTCTGCTTCTCCTTCAGCTCCTGGAGCAGGTTGATGATCTGGGACTGGATGGAAACGTCCAGAGCGGAGACACACTCGTCACAGACGATGAACTTGGGCTCCACCGCCAGGGCGCGGGCGATGGCCACACGCTGGCGCTGGCCGCCGGAGAACTGGTGGGGATAGCGGTGCAGCATATACTCCTGCAGGCCGCACTCCTTCATGGTCTTGACGATGTGGTCACGCATGGCCTGGGAACCGGCCTTGAAGAAGTTGTGGGTGGTCAGGCCCTCCTCGATGATCTGACCGATGGTCATACGGGGGTTCAGAGAGGAGTAGGGATCCTGGAAGATGATCTGCAGGTCCTTGCGGAACAGACGCATCTCGGCGTACTTAAGTCTTGCCAGGTCGATGCCGTCGTCCCGCATTTCCTCGTACTTGGCGAACTCGGGGTTGCCGGCGTACTTGCCGCGCAGGGCGTCCAGCTTGGCGTCGACGATGGCGACGGCACCGGCGGCGTCCTCCAGAGCCTTGGTGGCGGCCTCGAGCTTGCTCTTCAGCTCGGGCAGCTTGGCGGCCTCCTTGGGCTTGCGCTCAGACTCGGGGGTATGCTCGATGTGGTCCACGTCCAGCTTGGCCAGGATGTACTTCTCCTTGGCGCCCTTCCGGGCCACGTTCAGCTTGTACTGCTCGAGCATCAGGTTCCGGGCCTCGCCGCCCTCATCGACGGCGAAGAAGCCGCCCATGATCTTGACGATGTTGGTCAGGCAGGTCTGGGCCTCGCAGCGGGCCAGATTGCGGTCCTGCAGCAGGTAGAAGTCGGCATTGTCCTCGCCGATGTCGGCGACCTTCTTCTCCAGATCAGCCACCTTGGCCTCGGCCTTCTGCAGCTTCTGCTTGTACTTGTCCAGGTTCTTCAGGGTGTCCTCGACGTAGGCGGGGGCAGTGTCGGCCAGGGTGGAACCATAGTAGATGGTGGTGCCGGCAGTCTGGGGATACAGCTGCAGCAGCACGCGGCCCAGAGTGGACTTGCCGCAGCCGGACTCGCCGACGATGCCCAGGGTCTCGCCCTCATAGATATCCAGGGTGATGTCCTCGTTGGCGCGGACATACAGCTGCTCCTTCTGGAACATGGAGGACTTGGCCACAGGGAAATACTTCTTAAGATTCGTGATGGACAGTAATTTCTTTGTGTTCTGCACTGTTGCGTACCTCCTTGTTGGGATAGAAACATCTGATGAGCTGGCCGTTGCCGACATCAGTCAGGGGGGGCTCCTCCTCCATGCACTTGCCGGTGCAGTACTTGCAGCGGGGTGCGAACTTGCA
>JAFQSI010000347.1 GCA_017409645.1 Oscillospiraceae bacterium
GCCTTGAAGAACTCCTCGACGATGGGAGCGACGGTGGCCTCGTCCTCGCCCTCGATGGTGACCTTGACAGTCTCGCCGCACTTGACGCCCAGCTGCATCAGAGCCATCAGGCGCAGGACGTTGGCGGACTTCTCGCCGCGGTGGACGACGATGGCGGACTTGTACTTGCGGGCTTCCTTGTTCAGCATGCCTGCGGGACGGGCGTGGATGCCGACGGGCTCGGTGATAACATACTCAAAGCTGATCATGATAGTTTACTCCTTCAAATCTTTTTTGTGGTTTGGGTCAGATCAGGCTCAGGGCGGCCTCGTCTGCGACCAGGGTGAAGTCGGGGTGCATCTGCAGGATGGAAGCGGGGACCTCGGGGGTGACGGGGCCGAAGAAGGACTTCTTGACGATCTCAGCCTTGTCAGCGCCGGAGGCGATCAGCAGGACCTTGCGGGCGTTCATGATGGTGCCGACGCCCATGGTGTAGGCCTGGCGGGGAACATCGTCCCGGGAGGCGAAGAAGCGCTTGTTGGCCTCGATGGTCTCCTCGGTCAGATCGACGCAGTGGGTGCCCACGGGGAAGTGGTCGGCGGGCTCGTTGAAGCCGATGTGGCCGTCGTGGCCGATGCCCAGCAGCTGCAGGTCCACGCCGCCGACAGCCTTGATGATGGCGTCGTACTCAGCGCAGGCGGCCTCGGCATCGGGGTTCTCGCCGTTGGGGACA
Organism: Oscillospiraceae bacterium; assembly: GCA_017409645.1. Lineage (GTDB taxonomy): Bacteria > Bacillota > Clostridia > Oscillospirales > Oscillospiraceae > Faecousia. Next base: position 713 of record JAFQSI010000347.1, read on the forward strand.
TGGACGGCGTCGGGGCGGACGTCCACGTGGTTGAACAGGTTCTCGTGCATGAAGTACCAGTAGCTCTGGTCGTTGGTCCGGGGCAGGCCGCGGTACTCGTCCAGGTTGACGGTGGTGACCTCGGCGAAGCTCAGATCGCCGACCTTGTACCAGTCCTCGATCAGGCTCTTGTAGGTGCCGACGGGGGTGCCGCCGGTGGCCAGACCCAGAACACAGTCGGGCTTGGCGATGACCTGGGCAGCGATGATGTTGGCGGCCTTGCGGGACATCTCAGCGTAGTCCTTGGCTTTGATGATTCTCATGGTGAATTTGCTCCTTCCTGATAATCCTGATTGCTTGTTGTTTGGGGGGCGGACCGTGACGGCGGTCCAATGGGCATACCACTGCCCAGACAAAATCATGTTACCACATTTTGGATGGTTTGGCAAGGTTTATTCCGCAGTAACATGAAAAAACTGGGCGAAATACCGAATAAGCCGATATTCCTTCTGCCTTGCCTGCTCTTTGTATTTTACCATAGGATATGGGATAATTCAATGGAACCGGGGGAGGGAATCCCGGGGGGCATGTAGAAAAAATACGGCGGGGGATTGTGCAGAATCCATAGAGATGCAAAGCGCCCGCTCCGCGGCAGGGCGGAACGGGCGGCGGATGCGGGGAAAATTACAGCTTGGAGTAGCCGTGGGAGTTGACCAGAGCGTCCAGACGGCGGCCATCCTTGCAGAAGGGGCAGTCGTTGTGGTCGAAGCTCTTGTAGTCGGGCAGGTCGGCGGGCTCGAAGACGGAGACGAGCTTGACGTCCCGGTACTCCAGATGCTCCACGGCGCGGTACAGACCGGCGACGCCGACCACGTTGCCGCCGTAGTACTTGGTGCCCTGGATGCCGCGCTTGGCGGTGAAGCCGGTGGAGATGGAGGCCATCAGCACCAGAACGTTCTTCTCCCGGACATAGCCCTGGACGTTGTCCCGGAAGGTCATCTGGTTGTAGGAGTTGTACTCGGGCTCGATGACGGCGATCTCGTCGGCATTGGCGGCGGGGCGCTTGCCCTGGCACAGGGCGTCGGCCAGACAGGCGCCGACCAGGGTCATGCCGTCCAGGCAGAGGATGGTGTCGACCTTGGTGTTGGAGAACTTGGCAGCCAGCTCACGGGCCACGGCCTTGGCCTCAGCCAGACGGGTCTTCTGAGTGGTGATATCGATGAAGTAATTGATGTGGCTGTGATTGGTGGCAAAGTGGCCCTTCGCAGCCCGCAGGGGCACGCCGCCTCTGGTCGCAATAACTTTTGTTTCAAACATAGCATGTACCTCCATTTTGCAAATAAAAAACGCGTTTGACCATCAGACCACCCGGTCCATGCGCTTCCGGGTGGGAGGTGGAAAACGCTTTTTTTCATTGTATAATTTTGGAAAGGATTATGCAAGCAAAATCTCAATCTAAAATGACAAAATTATGATCGAAAAATTGTATAAAATTACCCAAGTGCCCGGATGGCAGCCGTGAGGGCCGCGAGGATCTCGGTCAGAGACATGCTCGGGGCCCCGTCCGGGGCCTGCTCCGGCAGATACGGAACATGGATGAACCCCACCCGGGTCCCGGTCCCGGACCAGTGGTGCAGCAGGCGGTAGAGCGTGTCGTTGCACACGAAGGTCCCGGCGGTGTTGGAGACTTTCCCGGGAAGCCCCGCTGCGGTGATGGCCTCGGCCATGGCCCGCACCGGGACGGTGGCGAAGATGCCGTCGGGACCGCCGGGCAGGATGGGCGTTTCCGCGGGCTGGTTTCCGGCGTTGTCGGGGCGTTTGGCGTCCATGCAGTTGATGGCGATCCGCTCCGGGGTGACGGCGTCTCGTCCGCCGGCCTGCCCCACGCAGAGGATCACATCCGGCGCGGAAGCTGCGGCGGCCAGCACGGCTTCGGCAGCGGTCCGGAAAACGGTGGGGATCTGAAGCTTCGTCAGCTGATAGTCCCCGATGACCTCCGGGAGCCGGGACACGGCCTCCCAGGAGGGGTTGACAGCTTCTCCCCCAAAGGGGTCGAAGCCGGTGATGAGCAGCTGTTTCATGGCGTACCTCCAAATGTTTTGTCCATATTACCACAAGTCTTTGCAAAAAACAAGAAAATACACAAAACCCACTTCCATTTTCCTGCGCTATCTTGTATAATAGTACCGAATTTAATTAACAGGAGGAGTCCCTATGTCTGCACTTATCATGGAAACCGCAATGAAGACCGCCCTGGATGCGGGCTTTGCCGCCTGCTTCGGCGGCGCACCGGAGCGTTATTTCTCCGCTCCCGGCCGCACGGAGATCAGCGGCAACCACACCGACCACCAGCGCGGCCGCGTTCTGGCCGGTGCGGTGAACCTGGATACCGTGGCCGC
>JAFQSI010000348.1 GCA_017409645.1 Oscillospiraceae bacterium
GAAGTGCTTGACGGTGACATAGAAGCCGGGCTCCGCCTGGACGCCCCTGGTGACGGCGGCGGCAAGGTAGCCCGTCAGCCGGGGATCCTCGGAGTAATACTCAAAGTTCCGGCCGCAGAGGGGATTGCGGTGGATGTTCACGGCAGGGGCCAGCCAGTAGGTGCAGCCGTACTCCTTCATCTCCCGGTAGATGGCGTGGCCCACCTCCTGCAGCAGCTCTGTGTTCCAGGTCTGGGCCAGGGCGGCGGTGACGGGGAAGGCGGTGGTGAACTGGTAAAGGGACTGCTCCTTTTTGGGGTTGCCGGTCATGAGCTTTTTGACGAAGCCGGGGGCGGCCTCGAAGACGGACAGGGCCATCTCCACGGGCTTGATCTTTCCCTTCTTGTCCACGGTGGAGTGCTTCTGGATGCGCAGGCCCGCGGGTCCGTCGCACAGGGCCACGTTGGCAAGACCCCGGTCCCAGAATTTACTGGTGGTATTGCCTACGGAGCCGGGCAGGTCGAATTTCTTCTCGCCGCCGAACATGCCGATGCCGACCACGATGTCCACCATCTCCTCGTCGGTGAGCGTTTCGACAAATTCCCGCGTCCGCTCATCGGGCCAGAGGGGCCGGTCCTCGTAGGTGTAGGCCACGGGAACGAAGGCACCTGCATCCAGGGTCAGCCGGGGCAGATGGGGGGACAGACGCTCCCTGGGTCGGGCGGGAGCCAGCAGCTCCTTCATGGGCTTCACCAGGGGACAGATGTGGTCATGGCGGGAGACGATGACGGTGTCGGACAGATGCAGCACAGCCGCGGGCTCGGTGTCCCGGGAGGAATTGCCCAGCCGCAGCACATATTCGCCCCCGTCCAGCACGAAGGCTGCATCGGTCTCCCGGTAGCTGGCCAGCTCCCGCAGGTCGAAGGTCAGCTCCACCGTCTGGCTTTCGCCGGGGGAAAGCTCCCGGGTCTTTGCGAAGGCCGCCAGGGACTGATATTCCTTGACCAGGCCCTCCTCGGGGGCGGAGACATAGAGCTGCACGACCTCTCTGCCGCTGCGGCTGCCGGTGTTGGTGACGGCGGCCTTCAGATGGACCGCGGTGCCGTCGGCATGGACCTCGGCGCACCGGATGGTGAAGCTCGTGTAGCTCAGACCGAAGCCGAAGGGATACCGGGGCTCGATGCCGAAGGAGTCAAAATACCGGTAGCCCACATAGATGCCTTCCTTATAATATTCCTGCTCCAGATCTCCGTTCAGGGAGCCGTACTCCATGGCGAAGGGGACGTCCCCGTAACGCTTTGCCCAGGTGTCGGCCAGCTTTCCGCTGGGGCTGACCTGGCCGGAGAGGATATCCGCCACGGCGTTGCCGCCCTCGGTGCCCAGCTGGCAGATGTAGAGGATCGCATTGATGCCGGGGATGGCGTCCAGGGCGGACAGGTCCATGCCCGAGCCGCAGTTGATGACCAGCACGAATTTGTCATAAGCGGCGGCGCAGACCCGGATGGCTTCGACCTCCTCGTCGGTCAGCAGGTAGTCGCCCTTCTCGGCCTTCCGGTCGCCGCCCTCACCGGCCTGGCGGGAGAGGACATAGATGCAGGTGTCCGTATCGCCGGACCTGACATAGCCGTCGATGGCGGGACCGGCGGGGGTGCGGAAATTGTCGAAGAGCATCTGCATGATGGAGCCGGGCTTCAGCAGGTTCACCCGCTTGCGCTTCTCAATCCTGTAGGCTGCCTCGGCTTCGGCGTAGAATGTCTCGAAATCGGCGATCCAGTCTTCCGTGGTGACAGTGAAGCCCCGGTTTTTCAGGCCCTCCAGGATCGTGACGGAGTGGCGCTCGTTGACCTCGCCGGAGCCGGTGCCGCCCTTGATGGTCATGGACGCACCGGGACCGTAGAGGGCCACGCGCTTCGATGCAAGGGGCAGCGCCCCGTCGTTTTTCAGCAGGACGACGCCCTCGCAGGCGGCGCGGTAGGCCACCTGCAGATTCTCCCGCTCCCGGTCCGTGACGGCGTCCGAGCGGCTCGCTTTGGTTCGCAGTTCCATAAAAACCCCACTTTCTGTGATAGTGCTGAGTGCTGAGTTCTGAGTTCTGAGTGCTGAATGGCAGGTTCTTCTGTTGTCAATATATCATATATTATTGGAAAAATAAAGGAATATGCGAAAATACAGACAAAAAACTCAGCACTCAGCATTCAGCATTCAGCAATCCACACTTTTCGGGGCGCAAAAAGGCGCACCGCCGAAGCGGTGCGCCGGGTGCGTATGGAGATCAGATCAGGCCGAGGTAGCGGGCCAGGATGGTGGCTGCCTGGGCGCGGTTGGTGGTGGCCTGGGGGGCCAGGGTGGTGGCGGTCAGGCCGTTGACGTGACCGTTGGCCACGGCCCACTCGAAGGCGTCGAAGGCATAGTAGCTGACGCTGTCCACATCGGAGAAGACGGACAGGTCGTACTTCACATGGTTCATGCCGTCGTAGCGGTAGAGCATGGTGACCATCTGCTCGCGGGTGACGGTCATGCGGGGCGCGCCCATGCCGCCGCCGACACCATTGATGATACCCTCGTCCTCGGCCCAGGCAAAGGCGTCGGCGCAGAAGGAATCAGCGGGGACATCGATGAAGGTGGAGGGCTCGCTGACCGCGGGGGAACCGGCGGTCCGGTAGAGCATGGTCACCCACTCGGCGCGGGTCAGGGTACCGGCGGGATCGAAGTGGGCGGCATCCTTGCCCTTCATGATACCGGCGTCCACAACGGCGCAGACGGCGTCATAGAACCACTGCTCCTCGGAGACATCCTCGAAGCCGGTGGGATCGGCGGTGACCAGCACATCGTGACGGTCGCGGACGCGAATTCTGGGAGCGGGGCCGTCGAAGGAGTTGTCGTAGGAGGCCAGGCCCGTGGCGACCACGTAGGCGCCGATGGTCAGGTCAGCCACGTCGTAGGAGGTGGTGATGTAGCCGTCGATGAAGACACGGGCAGTCTCACCGGCTGCATCCTTGACCATGATGGTCTGGATCAGGCCGTTGGCGTACTCGAAGGACTCCACGGTGCCCTTCAGGGTGATCAGGGAGCCCAGGACGCTGCCGTCGTTGAGCTGGGAGGCGGTGATCTCCACAGGGGCGACCTCGTTGCCCTCAGAGATCAGCTCGATCTTGGTGACGGCGATCTGGCGCTCGCCCTGGTAGCTGGAGGTGGTGCCGGTGATGCGGACCTTGTCGCCGATCTTATAGTTGCCGGCCACGGGGAAGGCGTTGATACCGGCGGTGGCGTCCTGCAGGTAGATGCAGTCGAAGAAGGCGGTATCCTTGTCGTAGCCGGAGGCGTTGGAGGTGACCACGCCCTCGATGGTGTACTTGACGCCCTCCTCCGTCTCGGCCTGGACATCGGCAATGTCGGTGACGGTGACGGGGTTGAGCATCTGCACCAGATTCTCACAGATCTTATAGTTGGAGTAGTTCTTCTCGGAGCCGGAGTCCTCGATGGTGGCCTGGACCTCGAAGTTAGACATGAAGGCTGCACCGGCCACGATGATCAGACCGTTCTCGCCGATCTGCTCGGAGGCCAGGACCATCAGACGGTCGTCGCCCTCGGCGTAGGCGTACTTGGGCACGCTGTCGCCGCCGATGCCGTCGTTGTCGGTATCCTTGGAGTAGGTGGAGGTGTGGCCGAAGACGATGGGCGTCACGGTGGCGGGGATCTCGGAGGTCATAGCGCCGTTTTCGTCCACCACATGGATGGTGGCGCCGCCGTACTGGCTGTAGACCTCGGTGTATAGGCGGTCATTGGGGTTGGCGGGATCGACCTCAACGCCATCGACCAGGAAGGAATCAAAGTTGTAGGCGTTGAAGTACAGACGCTGGGTCTGGCCGCCGTTCAGCTCGTTGTCGTGGGTGGCGTCGTCGGTGATGCGCAGGGAGGAGCCCAGCTCAGC
>JAFQSI010000040.1 GCA_017409645.1 Oscillospiraceae bacterium
CTCGGAGCGGACCTGCTCCTCCAATGCGGCGGAGATCCGCAGATTCTCCTGCCGGAGGGCGCTGACCCGGTCCAGCAGCTCCTGATTGGAATCCAGCTCCCCTTCAGCGGGCACGCTGCCGCCGAAGAAGACCTCCAGCTGCTTAAGCCGGAGCCGGTCTGCTTCCGGCAGGGACAGACCCTGCAGCCGGTCCTCGGCAGCGGTGCGCTCCCGGAGGCAGCTCCGGCAGCGGCTGTGGAAGTCTTCCTCCGGGATGCCGGGGGTGAAGAAGCGCTCCAGCTGCTCCAATTCGGCCTGCTCCACGTCCGGCAGGGCTGCGCTGCGCAGCTCGGCTTCCTTCTGCGTCAGCTGCCGGTCCAGCTCCCGCAGATCCGTAAAGAGGTCGGTTTCCGGGAGCCCGGCGGAAAAACGGTCCGCAAGGGCGTCGACCGTCGCCTGGGCCTCCTGCTCCGTCTGGGTCCGGGGCTGGGGGGCCAGGGCGGGGAGCCTGCCCAGGATATGCTCGATGCGCCGCAGCTCCTGGGCGGCGGGAAGGCCCCTGGGCCTGCGCCGGAGGAGGTCGGCCTGCTGCTGCTCCAGCTGATTTTTGCGGTTTTCCATGGCAGTCAGCTGCTTTTCGGCGGATTCCTTCGCCTCGTACTGGGAGCGCTGCCGGATCTCGGCCTGGATGGACTCCCGGGCGCCGGATTTGATCGACCGCAGCTCCTGGACTTCCTCCAGCCGGTCCAGGACCTGCTGCAGTTGGGGCCGCTGGCCCTCGGCCTGATCGATCTGCTCCTGCAGCTCGGTGATCCGGGCGGCGGCCTCGGCGGTGGTGCCGCCCTGGCCCCTGTAGGGCAGGTAGCCGGAGCGCTTCTCCCGCAGGGTCTTTATGGCCTTGTCGAAGTTATTGATGTCGTTGGTGTCGTGGACCAGATCCCCCAGCTTGCTCTGGATGCCGTTGGTGGCGGCGGTGGCGCTGTCGTGGACCTGGGGCATGTAGGTGCTGCGGGCGAAGGACTCGGAATCCAGGCCGAACAGCTCCACGCCGATGTTGGCGGTGTAATCGCTGCTGCGCTTGTGGGTCCTCGCATCGGTCAGCTCGAAGGTGTCCCCCTTGGGGGTTGCGCCGAAGCGGCGGTCGATCCGGTAACGCTTGCCGCCGTCCTCGAAGATCAGGTTGCCGCCGAAGGTGCCGCCGTTCCAGGGGGTGTATTTTTTTCGGAGATTCTTGTCCAGGGACTTGGCCGCCCGGGGGAAGCCGTAGAACATGGCCCGGATGAACTCCGCCAGGGTGGTCTTGCCGAAGCCGTTGTCCTCCAGGATGACGGTGAGCCCCTCCCGGAAGTCCAGGCGGTACTGGGAAAGACCGCCGAAATTTTCGATGTAGCAGCTGATCAGCTTCACAGGGCCACCTCCTCTCCGCTCAGGGCCTGGAGCCCGGCCAGGAGGACGGCGTCCCGGTCGTCCTCAGGCAGTCCGGCGGCCAGGACCAGCCGGGTGAATTCTCCCTTGAGGGAGATGTCGTTTTCATAGGAGCCATGCTCCAGCAGCAGGCGGCTCTCATCCGCCAGCTTTACGGCGAAGAACCGGTTTTGCAGCACATGGGTCAGGTGGGGCAGATCCTTGTTCGTCTCCGGGGTGAAGCTGCCGCAGAGGGTGAATTTCACCAGATCCTTCCGGGGAACATCGGCAGCGGCCTCCAGCATGGCGGTGCAGATCCGGTTGGACTGGGTCTGGCCGGTGATATCCACCCGGAATTCATGGAGCTGCCGCCGGGCGAAGGGGACGAACCGGGAGCGGAGCCGGTCTGCGTCGATGTCGATCAGCACGAAGCCCTTTTCCCCACATTCGTCGAAGCCCCGGCCCTCCAGACAGCCGCAGTAGCAGTATTCGCCGGAGTGGTCCAGCTGCTGCAGCCGGTAGCTGTGCAGATGGCCCAGGGCCAGATAGCGGATATTTTTGCCCCGCAGGGAGGGCAGACAGACCAGCTCCGGTCCGGGGGCCGTGGACTCCTGGCCGTGGAGGGTGACGATGTTGACGTCCTTCGGGGAGAGCTTCAGGGAGCCGTAGAGGCTTGTGTGATTGCTGTCGGTCAGCTCCGCGCCGGCGATGACCACGTTGCCGTAGCGGTGGTACTCCCAGCGGTCGGAGAAGAGCTTCAGATTCTCTGGCAGCACAGCGCCTGCGAAGGCCCGGGCGCTTTCATCATGGTTGCCCCGCAGGTAGAGAAAATCGACCTCGGGATGAGCCGCGACGGCGTCCAGGACGCAGCCGACGGTGGTGGCGCTGATGCGCTGGGTGTCGAACAGGTCGCCGGCGATCAGGACCACGGAAATGCCGTTTTCCGCGGCGTAGTCCGCCAGATCGGCAAAGGTCTGCCGCAGCTCGGACGAGCGCTGGGCGGCCTGCTGCTTGGTGAGATTGGACTCCATCTTAGAATCCAGATGGATGTCGGAGCAGTGTATGATCTTCATGGAAACCTCCAAAGGTAACATTCGTGAGGAAATTATACCAAAAGAAGGACAAATTTTCAACAATGACAAAACCGGGCATGCGGATGCATGCCCGGTGAACGTTTGCGGCTTCAGTCTGCGGCCTTGAAATTGTAGATGGGCCGGATCTGTGCGACGACCTGGGCCGTGGGGCCGATCTGGGAGAGGATCTCCTCCATGCCCTTGTAGGCCATGGGGGCCTCGTCCAGGGTGTCCCGGCTGACGCAGGTGGTGAAGATGCCCGCCATCTCCTGCCGGTACTCCTGCAGGGACAGCTTCCGGAAGGCCTCCTTCCGGCTCATGAGCCGTCCGGCGCCGTGGGGCGCGGAGCAGTTCCAGTCGGGGTTGCCCCTGCCGATGCAGATCAGGCTGCCGTCGCGCATGTTGATGGGGATCAGCAGCTTCTCCCCGGCCCGGGCGGAGACGGCACCCTTGCGCAGGATCATCTGCTCGGTGTCGATATAGTTGTGGATGGTGGTGAACTGCTCCGCGGCAGTCAGACCCATGCCCTCCAGGATCACCTCCACCATGGCCCGGCGGTTCAGGGCGGCGAAATGCTGGGTCAGACGCATGTCGTGGATGTAGTCGTCGAAGAGCTGGCCCTGAACCCAGGTCAGATCCTTAGGAATGTCGATGGGATGCTCGGCCCGGAGCCGCTCGATGGTGGGCTGGATCTCCTGATACCGGCCCTCGGCCTTCAGCCGGGCGATGGCCTCGGCGATCTGGTGGTAGGCGCCGCCCCAGAGGGACTTTCTGGCCTCGTCCTGGTAAAATCCGGCCACCTCGGTGCCCAGATGCCGGGAGCCGGAGTGGACGACCAGATACAGGCAGCCGTTTTCGTCCCGGTCCACCTCGATGAAGTGGTTGCCGCCGCCCAGAGTGCCGATGCTGAGGGCCGCGCGCTTCAGGTCCGTATACTGGGCACAGCGCAGCTGCGTCAGGTCGATCTGGTCATTCAGGGGATGGGGGTTCCGGCGCACCTCCCGGCCGCAGGGGATCCGGGAACGGATCAGCTGATCCAGCGCGTGGAGATCCAGCTCCGTTTCTTCCAGACGGACAGTCTCCATGCCGCAGCCGATATCCACGCCCACCATGCCGGGGACGACCTTGTCCGTGATGGTCATGGTGGTGCCGATGGTGCAGCCCAGTCCGGCGTGGACGTCGGGCATGATGCGGATCTTCGAATCGGCGAAGGCCGGCTGGTCGCAGACGGCTTTGATCTGCTCCGCGGCCGAGGGCTCCAGCTGGGGGGTATAGCAAATGGCGGTGTTGTATGCACCGGTGATCTCAATCATGGTGGGATCTCCTTTCTTTTGAATTGTAGTATGTTGCAAGAGCGAAGGGGTTATGCTGCAGCGCAGGTCGGGTCTTGCTCAGGGATTTTTGTCGGGAACGGCACGGAGGCCGTTCCCTGCGTTAAGGTTGTGGACCAGACAGCCGTTTCTCAAAATCGGCCAGAAAAACCTCCCGGGTGATCCAGCCGTCCTCATATTCTTCCAAAGCGTAGGTGAAAGCATACAGCCGGTACCAGGGGTCCTCCCAGTGATCCTGCCCGGAATACAGGGCGCAGCGGTACAGAAAATCAGATATCTCCTCGGCGGACATGGATCTGTCCCGCCAGCACCGGGCCATGTCCCGGAGGAGCCTGCCGCAGACCTGGGTATCGTCGGCGGGGTGGTCCAGCAGAAAATTGTGCAGGACGGAGATGGTCTCCCGCCGGTCGGACATGCAGAAGGCCAGCTCCAGCACCAGCGGGCTCAGGGGATCCTGCTCCTCCAGAAGCCGGTCCAGCTCCCGGTCGTATTCCTCCGTCCTGCCGAGCTTCAGCATGAGCATGTGATACATAGTCTGTTCCGGCGTCATGGGGCCACCTCCCTTATGCGGCGATGCAGGCGTACCGCTCGCCGCCCAGGATGTCCAGCATCAGCGCCGCGGGGCTCAGGTCGCCGGAAGACAGCATGCCGAAAATTCTGGGGCTGTCGCCGCTGACCAGAGCCACGCCCTGCTCATTGCGGGTGACGGGCTGCTGCTGATTTCTGCTGGCCACGTTCCAGAATACCACCCGGGGGAGCTGATAACCGTGCTTTTCGAAGCGCTTCTTCGCCAGAGCGAAATTGGTCAGCTCCGCGCCCTCGGCGCAGTGGTCGAACTCCATGTCGGAGATGATGTAGAGCGTGGCGGGGAGCTGGGACTGGGGCAGCTCATGCTTCACGGCAGTCTTCAGGATCAGCTCGAAGACCCTCTGCAGGTCGGTGTTGGCGACCTCGTTGTATTTCCGGCAGTGATCGACCCTGGCGGCGATGTCATCGCCCTTGATCTGCACCAGCCGGGGATTCCGGGAGAAGGTGATGAAGTGGTCTTTGAAGGGACCGGTGTTCCGCTGGGCGAAGTAGATGGCCAGGGACAGGGCCACCGCCGCGGGCCGGGCGTTGTCCCAGCCGTACATGGAGCCGGAGCCGTCGGCCACCACCAGGGCGTTCTCCCCCTGGGTGAAGTCGGGCAGGGCGTTCCAGGTGGTGTCTGCGGCTTTGCGGTCGGCGTCGGTGACGCTGCGCTGCAGCAGGGGCTGGACGATGTCATAGGGGGTCAGGGTGTCGGTGTGCAGTACGGCCTCGCCCTTTGCCACGGCGTTCAGGTAGGCACTGTAGCGCTCGCCGTCGTTCCGGGTGAAGGCTCTGCGATACTTGTACATGGCCTTCGAGGGCTGGCGGGCGTAGTCGAAGGTGTAGTCCCGCTCCCGTAGGTGGTTCTCCAGGATCCGGATGTGCTTTCTCAGCTTCACCAGCTGTTTGCGGTAGGCGGCGTCGGTCATGCCCAGGGCCCGGGCGATGCGCTTTGCCATCCGGACGGTGTCCGCATTTGACGCATTGACCGAGGGCAGCCATTTGGCCAGCAGGCTCACATCGCCGCCCATGTCCATGGACATCAGGTCCGCATCCAGCTGCTGTTTGATCAGCGCCAGGGCCGCCCGCTCACAGGGGGTGCCCAGCAGCACCAGCAGGTCGTCCCACCGGCCAAACTCCGCCAGATGGGGCAGATTTCTCCGGACGGACTGGGGCGCAAAGGCTGCCAGGTCCTTGAATATGACCCGGAAGACCCGGCGCTCGCCCAGGCCGCCCCGGACATCTCTTGCGAAAAACAGAAGCTTCATCGCGAGGTCGGGATCCTCGGCGTAGGCCAGACGGAACCGGCGTATGATCTCGGCCTCCTCCGCAGCGCGCAGGGCGCCCACGGTGGCGAACAGGTCTAGACACCCGGAGCCGGAGGTGGCGTGGGTCAGGGCACCGTTTTCGGTGTAAGTCCGTTCGGACTCCCGTTTCAGAAATTTCAACATGAAGATCCCTCCTTTGGATCGTAAATGATCGAAACAAGGCACCGTTTTCATACAGGACAGGTATGTGCATTGCTGCCGGTGCCTTTGCCCGGAACAAGACACCATTCACTCAAAGGTGGGATTTGAACCCAC
>JAFQSI010000349.1 GCA_017409645.1 Oscillospiraceae bacterium
TCAGGACCTGGCAGTCTGCAGCAGAGAGCATCTTGCCTGCGTAGGCGTCGTCAGCGTTGATGACGCCCCGGGCACAGCGCCTGAACAGCCGGGCCTTGGTCATGCAGTAGTGGTCCATGGTCTTGTGGAAATCCAGATGGTCCTCGGTCAGATTGGTAAAGGCCGCGGCATCGAACCGCACGCCCCCCACACGGTCCAGGGCGATGGCGTGGGAGGAGACTTCCATGACCACATGGGTGCAGCCAGAGTCGCGCATCCGGGCGAACAGGCCCTGCAGCTCGAAGCTCTCGGGGGTGGTCCGCTCGGTGGGCAGGACCTCGTCGCCGATCATGTTGGCGGTGGTGCCGATCAGGCCCACCTTCGCGCCCAGGGTCTTCTCCAGAACATGCTTGAGGATCAAGGTGACGGAGGTCTTGCCGTTGGTGCCGGTGACGCCCACCATCTTCATGGAGGCAGCGGGATGGCCGTAGAAATTGCAACCGATCAGCGCCAGAGCCTGCCGGTCGGACTCCACCAGCACATAGGGGACGGTTTCCTCGGGCTTCTTCGCGGTGACAATCACCGCCGCGCCCTTTTCCATAGCCATGGGGATGAAGCGGTTCCCGTCGGCGGCAAAGCCCGTGACGGCCACGAACAGACCGCCCTTTGCCACCTTCCGGGAATCATAGGCCACATGGTCCACGTCCAGCTCCATGCTGACGTTGGAGCCCAGGATGGGGATATCCTTCAGTAATTCGCGTAATTTCATTGGTACTCCTTCTGAGGTCCTAATCCCGGACCTCTGGATCTGCAAAGGTTATGGTCACGGTGCGGCCCGGCTCCACCGCAGTTCCCACGGGGATATCCTGCAGCTGCACCAGCAGCGGGCGGTCAAAATCGGGGTTCCCAGCCGTGCGCAGGGTGAGCCCCGCGTCGGCGGCGGCCTTCGCCGCCTGGGCCGGGGTCATGCCGGAAAAATCCGGCACCGCAGCGGTGTCGGGGATCTCCTCCCCCAGGTAGATGAGGACCTGGCTCCCCTGCTCCAGCGTTGTCCCGGCTCCGGGCAGCTGGGCAGTCACCTGCCCGTCGTCTCCCCGGAAAACTGCGCTCAGTCCCGCTTCCGCAAGAGCCGCCTCCGCTTCCTTCCCAGTCAGGCCCGTCAGGTCGGGGACCTGGGCCAGCCGGGGCTGTTCCGCCCTGGACACCTCCAGGTACGGCAGGATGTCTGCCATCACCGCCCCCACCGTGGGGGCCGCCATGACGCCGCCGGAGATGTAGATCCCCGTGGAGGCGTCGGGAGTGTCCAGTGCCACTAATATAATATACCGCGGATCGTCCATCGGCGCAAGCCCCACAAATGACACGATTTTATCCCGGACCCTTTGTCCATTCTCATCAAAAACGTCAATTTTCTCGCTGGTCCCCGTCTTTCCGCCCACCCGGTAGCCGGAAACTGCCGCATTTTTCGCGGTCCCCTCGGCCACCACGGACTCGATCAGGCCGCACATGATCTTTGAAGTCTCTTCGCTGATGGGCCGTCCCAGCACCGTCGGCTCCTGCTTCAGCAGGGTTCTGCCGTCATGATCGATGACCTCCGAGACGATGTACGGCTCCAGCAGATACCCGCCGTTGACCACCGCGGACACCGCCCGGACCAGCTGCAATGGGGTGATCTTGAAGGTCTGTCCGAAGGAGCCGGAGGTCAAGGACGCCGTGCCCCATTTGTCCGTATCCACGATCAGCTCTTTGGAAAAGAAGACGCCGCCGCTTTCTCCGGCCAGGTCGATACCGGTCTTTTCCAGGATCCCGAATTTTTGCACATACTCATAAAACCGCTCTCCCCCCAGCTTCAGCCCGATGTGGGCAAAGGCCAGGTTGCAGGAATTTTGAAGGGCCTGGGCGGTGGTCTGTCCGCCGTGGCCCTGGTGCCGCCAGCAGTGCAGGAGCTGGCTCCGTCCGGGGATCTGCTCGGCGCCGGAGCAGGAAAAATGGCTGTCCAGCGTCACGGCGCCGCAGTCGATGGCGGCGGCCAGGGTGATGGTCTTAAACGTAGAGCCCGGCTCATAGCCGTCGGAGATGCAGCGGTTGCGCCACTGCTTCAGCCGGGCTGCCACCAGTGCATCCCGGTATTTCGCCTTTCCGGCGGCATATTCCGGTGAATCCTCCGGATGGCGCAGGTAATCCAGCTGCAACGCTTCCAGCTGTGCATCCACAGTCTCGTCGCCGATCTCGAGATAGGCATTGGGATCATAGCTGCCCAGTGTCGCCATGGCCAGGATCTCTCCGGTATCCACATCCATCACGATGCCGAAGGCACCGTTGCGGACGGCATAGCGCTCCACCGCCAGCTCCATCTGATTTTCCAGCGCCTGCTGGACCGCCGCGTCGATGGTGGTCACCACATCGGCCCCGGGCTGGCCCAGCAGATACTGCTCCACGGAGAAGGGCATATCCATCTCATTGTTGCCCTTGGTGGTGACGGTCCTCCCGGCCTCGCCGGAGAGATAGGCGTCGTAGCTGGCTTCGATGCCCTCAGCGCCCTCGTTGGACGCATTGGTGAAGCCGATGACCTGGGCAGCCAGGGAGCCATAGGGATAATACCGCTGGGAGTTGGGCTCCAGATGGATGCCCTCGATGCCCGTCTCCTCAATGTAGGCCCGGATCTGCGCCGCGGTATCCTCCTCCACCCGGTCAGCGATCAGGTGGTAGCGCAGGCTTTTGTCCCGGGCCAGCTTTTTGACCCGCTCCCCGTCCACCTCCAGGATCCCGGAAAGGGCGCTGGCCATGCCCTCAATGTCTGCCCCGGTCTGCTCCAGCTCCCGGGGGTCTATGTACACATGCTCCACCGTTTTCGATCCGGCGAGGATGTTCATGTTCCGGTCGTAGATCACGCCCCGGGCCGACGCCGTGACCGTCGTCCGGGATTGGTTGCACAGCGCCAGGGCGGAATAGACGTCGTAGGACGTCACCATCAGCCCGAACAGGCGCACCGTCACCGGCAAAAATGCCGCCGCACCCAGCACCGCCATCACGAATCGGATCCGGCGCTGCTGCCCGGAATCTGCCCGGATGCGGCGGTAGCTTGATTTTCTTCGTTTTTCCCCCATGGGACCACCCGGCCTTTCCTTCGATAGCATCAATGGGCAGCAGGGGTGTCCCCCCTCTGCCCATTGTTTCTATGCCATATTCTATCGGCCGGATTGCCCGGTTATGCGAAAAACTGCCGCAGCTCCATCAAGACGGAATCCCACCAGCTCACCTGGGGGACCTCCACCGTCTCAGCGGGGACCTCCACCCGGACGTGGACAGCCTCCTCCGCGGGGATCATGCCCATGGATTCGGCAGCCACGCGGACCTCATTGAGATCATAGCCCGCCTGGTAGCGCTCGAGCAGCATCTGCTCCTGCAGTTCCAGGACGGTCAGCTGCGTCTGAAGCTCATGGACCTGGGAAGCGGCGCCCGCCACCTGGATCATGCCGACCAGCATCAGCACCGCCAGCACCACGGCCACGGCCGAGCCCAGGAAGGCGATGGGGTCGAAGGGGATGGGCATACGCTTTTCGGGTTTCTTGTATTTGGGAAGCGCCGCACCACGCTTCTGCTCCTCCAGCTTGGGGGCCGCGGAACCAAAGGTGTAGTAGCGCACATATCGATCATTCATTTTGCGTGCCATGGGGCATCGCTCCTTTGCTATGGGTTACAGTTTTTCACAGACCCGAAGCTTGGCGCTGCGGGCTCTGGGGTTGCGTTCCAGCTCTTCCGGGCCGGAGACGATGGGCTTCTTGCTGATCAGCTTGACCTTGGGCTTGTTGCCGCAGATGCACACCGGGAAATTCGGCGGGCAGGTGCAGCCCTTGGCGTTCGCCGCCATGCCGTTCTTCACCAACCGGTCCTCCAGGGAGTGGAAGGTGATGATGGCGAGCCTGCCCTTTTTGTTCAGCTTGGGGACGGCAACTTCCAGAACTCTGCCCACCGCGCCCAGCTCGTCGTTGACGGCGATGCGGATGGCCTGGAAGGACCGCTTGGCAGGGTGCTGCTTCTCCCGCAGGGCTGCAGGCGGCATGGCGGAGCGGATCACGTCCACCAGCTCCAGGGTAGTCTCGATGGGCTTTTCGACCCTTCTGCGGTCGATGGCCGCGGCGATCTGGGGCGCGTAGCGCTCCTCGCCGTATTCATAGAGGATCCGGCGCAGCTCCTCCCTCGGCCAGGTGTTGACCACCTCGTGGGCGGTCAGGGAATCCTCGGAGTTCATGCGCATATCCAGGGGCGCGTCCGCCATGTAGCTGAATCCCCGCTCCGCCTCGTCAAGCTGGGGGGAGGAAACGCCCAGATCCAGCAAAATGCCGTCGACGCCCTCAATGCCTAAGTTCTCCAGCACCTCGTCGAGCTGGCTGAAATTGCTGTGGACCAGCGTCACCCGGTCTGCCCAGGGGGCCAGCCGCTCGGAAGCGGCCTTCAGGGCCTTGGGGTCCCGGTCAATGCCGATGAGCCGTCCGGTGGTGAGCCGGGCCGCGATCTGGGAAGAGTGTCCGGCGCCGCCCAGGGTGCCGTCCACGTAGATGCCGTCGGGTTTGATATTCAGTGCCTGGATGCATTCATCCAGCAAAACGGAAACATGATAAAATTCACTCACAGGCCGATCGCCTCCAGGGATGCCAACAGTTTTTCGGGGGTGAGGGCCTCCTGCTCGAAGGCCATGTAGTGTGCCTGGTCCCAGATCTCCGCCTGACCGGCCCGGCCCACGATGACAACGTCCCGGCCGATGCCGGCGTAGTCCATCAGGCTCTGGGTCAGGGTGAAGCGGAACTGCTTGTCGGGATTGCACTCGGTGGCGTAGATGAACAGCAGGCTGGTCGCACCGGACTTCTGGGCGATGGGCAGCTGATCGTATTTATCCGTCAGTCTCTGCCAGCCCTCCTCGGTGTAGACGGTGAGACAGCGGTGACCGCAGTTGACGCCGATGGTCACATAGAACGTGCCGCCCAGCTCGCCGCGCAGCTTCGCGGGAACGAACAGACGGTTCTTGTCGTCCAGCTTTGCGGGATACTTGCCGATCATGCGTCTCACCTCCTCCATTTTGATACCCTTTTGCTCCACTTTGCACCACTTATACTATACTACCACTCCCCCAAAAAATCAACGACAGATTTCCGAAAAATGAAATTTTTTTCGGAGATTTTCTCTGGGTTTCCAATAAACGAACGGTTGTTCGATAACTTTTGTAGAAAAATCGGTCGAAATATGCGCAGGGGCGGCCCATCGGCCGCCTCCACGGAATTTTTTCAGGAAAAGGCCAGCTCCTCCCCCTCCAGTACGGCCTGGACCGTGCCGGGCATGGTGGAGCAGCGCAGCAGGAATGTGGACAGCGGTCCCTCCACCCGGTTCTGGATCAAACTCCGCAGCTGCCGGGCCCCGCCCTTGCCGGTGCAGCCGGCGGCGAGACGGTCCGCCAGCTCCGGCGGAAAGCACAGCTGAAGGCCCTGCTTCCTGGCCCGGAGCTTCAGCTGGTCCAGATATTTCTCCGCGATGGCCGCCATGGTCCCGCCGGACAGGCTCCTGAACACCAGCACCTCGTCCAGTCTCCCCAGAAATTCCGGGGTGAAGCTCTGGCGCAGGCTCTTTTCCGTCCGGTCCGCCCGTCCCTCCGGATTGAAGCCCAGGCCCTCCGATGCGACCTCGCCCCCAGCATTGGTGGTCATGATGACCACGCAGTTGCGGAAGCTGACCCGCCGTCCGCCGGAGTCCGTCAGGCAGCCCTCCTCCA
>JAFQSI010000350.1 GCA_017409645.1 Oscillospiraceae bacterium
CCCTTCAGCAGCTCCACGGGGGGCTTGCTGCGGCCGCCGGAGAGGAACTCCAGGTACTTCTCCACAGCGGGAGCGCCCTCCTTGAGGATCTTCTGGCTCAGGGCGATGGCGGCAGAATAGCCGGTGGCGTACTGGAAGACATAATAATTATAGTAGAAGTGGGGAATTCTGGCCCACTCCATGGCGATCTCGTCGTCGCAGACCATGTCGGGTCCGAAGTACAGCTCGTTGAGCTTGCGATACTCCTCGCAGAGCTTGGCGGCGGTCAGGGGGATGCCTGCCTTCACCATTTCACCCATCTTCAGTTCGAACTCGGCAAACATGGTCTGGCGGTACAGGGTGCCCTTGAACTGCTCCAGGAAGTGGTTGATCAGGAAGGCCCGCTCGCGCTTGTCGGTGGTCTTGTTCAGGAGGTACTCCATCAGCAGGGCCTCGTTGCAGGTGGAGGCCACCTCGGCCACGAAGATCACATAGTGGCTGTCCAGGGGCTTCTGGGTCCGGTTGGACAGGTAGGAGTGCAGGGCGTGGCCCATCTCATGGGCCAGGGTGAACTGGCTCTTCAGGGTGCCGGAGTGGTTCAGCAGCACGTAGGGATGGACTCTGGCACCGGAGGAGTAGGCGCCGCCCCGCTTGCCGGGATTCTCGTAGACGTCGATCCAGCGGCTCTCGAAGCCATGCTTCAGGATGGCCCGGTACTCCTCGCCCAGGGGGGCCAGGGCCTCGTAGACAGTCTCCTTGGCCTCCTCGATGGAGATGTAGCGGTCCACGCCCTTGACCAGATTGGTGTAGACGTCATAGAAGTGCAGCTCGTCCACGCCCAGCATCTTCTTGCGCAGGCGGACGTAGCGGTGCATCTTGTCCATGTTCTGGTGGACGGCTTCGATCAGGTTGTGGTAGACGGCGGTGGGCACGTTGGTCTGGGACAGGCTGGCCTCCAGGCTGGAGCCGTAGTGCCGGGCATCGGCGAAGAACTTCAGCTGCTTGACCTGACCGTAGAGCAGGCTGGCGGAGGTGTTCCTAAACTCGCCCAGGCGGCCGTAGAGCTTCTCATAGGCGTCCTTCCGCAGGGCGCGGTCGGGGCTCATCTGCAGGGGCACGAAGGTGCCGCCGGTGAGCTTGTGGGCCTTGCCCTCGGAATCGATGGCGTCGGGATAGGTCATGTCGGCGTTGTTGAGCATGCCGAAGGCGTCGCTGGGGACCCGGGAAACGTTCCGGACGGAGGCCAGCAGCTTCTCCTCCACGGGGGAAAGGATATGGGCCTTCAGGCGGCGCTGGTCGCCGATAAACCGGCGGAACCGCTCCAGCTCCGGCTCCTCGGCATAAAAACGCTCCAGCGTCTCGTCGGGGATGGCCAGCAGCTCCGGCGTCTCAAAGCTGGTGGCTGCGTTCAGCTCCACGAAGGCCGCGGAGAACTTGCTGCCCATGGCCTGGTAGGCGGCCACGCGGGTGTCCTCGTCGCCCTTGCGCTGGGCGTAGTTGCTCAGCTGGGCGCTGCGGACCTGGACGTCCTCCAGCAGCTTCATATAGGCGAGCAGGGTCTTCGCATCCCGGCCCAGGGTGCCCGCGTAGGCGGCCATCTCCTGGCCCTGGGCGATCATGTGCTGCAGCTCCTGCTCCCACAGCTCGTCGCTTGCGTAGAGATCCTCGGTAGCCCAGCGGTCGCGCAGGGGGATCTCGTTTCTGTTCTGATAAGTCTTACTGTCCATGGTGTACCTCCAAAATGAATATTTCGGCCATCCTATCCACAAAAATATACAGCCCGCCCGCCGGGAAAATACCAGAAATTCCACAGCACGCGGACACCCCTCCATTCGTCACCGACCACACCGGTGTTACAGGGGGAGGATGGCTGTCATAATCTTATTTTTATCCATTATATCACGAATAAATAAAATTGCAATCGCAACGATATTGAAATCTTCCGAAAAATATGATATCGTACCTCCGGTGATTTTATGAAGAAAGAACAAATCAAGGGCAGCATCCAGCTGCTTTTCGCAACTCTGATCTGGGGCAGCGCCTTCGTGGCCCAGAGCGTGGGCATGGATCACATCGGGCCCATGACCTTCCAGGCGGTCCGGAGCCTGCTGGCGGTGGCGGCGCTGGTCCCGACTATCCTCCTGATGGACAGGGATAAGCGCCGGTTCATTCCCCGGTGGGCGGACAGGCAGCTGTGGAGGACCGGCATCCTCTGCGGTCTGGCGCTGTTCGTGGCCCAGGGACTGCAGCAGGTGGGCCTTCAGTACACGGAGCCGGGTAAGGCGGGCTTCATCACCGCCATGTACATCGTGCTGGTGCCGGTGCTGGGGCTTTTTCTGGGCCGCAGGTGCGGCTGGCAGGTCTGGGCCAGCGTGGCCTTGGCGGTGGCGGGACTGTATCTGCTCAGCTGCGCGGGCGTGACGAAGATCGCCCTGGGGGATCTGCTGATCCTGGTCAGCGCAGGGGCCTTCGCGGTGCAGATCCTGCTGATCGATGTGCTGGCCCAAAGTCTGGACGGGCTGCGGCTCAACTGCATCCAGTTTCTGGTGGTGGCGGTCCTCTCCGGACTGGCGGCCCTCTTCACCGAAACGCCCAGCCTGTCCGGCATCGTCGATTGCGCCGTGCCCCTGCTCTACACCGGCGTCCTCAGCTCCGGTCTGGCCTTCTCCCTGCAGATTTTGGGCCAGCAGCATCTGCCCCCGGAGCCGGCGTCGCTGATCATGAGCCTGGAGTCGGTCTTCGCGGTCCTCTCCGGCTGGCTCATTCTGGACCAGACCCTGACGGCGTATGAAGGCTTCGGCTGCTGCCTGGTCTTCGCAGGCGTGATCCTGTGTCAGACGAAAGCAAACCCATGAACCCACTGGGGCCTGCTGCACTTTGCAGCAGGCCCCTTCAGTCTCTCATAGAACCCGAAGAATCGCAAAGCGCCTTGGCTCTCCCCTTGGGAGAGCCAAGTGACTTTGGAGGCAAGCTGAGGAGTGACTGCTTATGTCGCGCGCGACAGAATTTGTGCAGGCTGTAAAAAAACTTTGCAAAATCTTCTACGCCCCATTCCGGGACAAGCGGTTGTAATTTGATTGCATCCATGCTAAAATTCGTAGCGTACAACATAATTACGGAAGGAGTGATCGCCACGCCGATCCATCTGGGACACACATTCAAAAAGCTCCACTTTCTGCTGGAGCAGCTGATGAACCGCAAGCTCCAGGAGCTGGATCTGACCAGCGCCCAGGGCCATGTGATCGGCTTCCTGCGCCACGCGAAGGAGCCCCCCTGCGCCCGGGATCTGGAAATGACCTTCGGTCTGAGCCACGCCACTGTCTCGGGCATCCTCAGCCGCATGGAGGCCAAGGGCTTTATCGAGGTCCGGCCGGATCCCCGGGACCGCCGCGTCAAGCGGATCTGCCTGCTGGACAAGGGCACTGCCTGCTCCCAGAGCATCGCCCGCCACATCGAGGAGTGCGAACGGATCATCATGGAGGACTTTACCGGGGAGGAAATGGAGCAATTCCGCAGCTACCTCACCAGAGTCGTCCAAAAGCTCGAACACAATGTTCGGGAAAACCAATGTAACCGAGAGGAGTAATCCAATGATCAAACGTCTTGCCCGGTGCATCCGGGAGTACAAAAAGGCCGCCCTCCTGGCGCCCCTGACCATGATGGGCGAGGTGGCCATGGAGGTCCTGATCCCGCTGGTCATGGCGGACCTGTATGACTTCGGCATCGTCATGCAGGACATGGGCGTGGTGGTGGTCAAATCCATCCAGCTGGTGCTGTGCGCCGTCTGCTCGCTGATGTTCGGCGTGGCGTCGGCCAACTATGCCTCCAAGGCCGGTACCGGCTTCGCCAAAAACCTCCGCCACGATATGTACCACCGCGTCCAGGACTTCAGCTTCTCCAACGTGGACAAATTCTCCACCTCCTCCATCGTCACGAGACTGACCTCCGACGTGGCCAATCTGCAGATGACCTTCCAGATGCTCATCCGTATGGCCATCCGGGCGCCCATGATGATGATCCTGGCCCTGATGTCCGCCCTGCGGATCAGCGTCCGGCTGAGCATGGTGTTCTGTGTGGCCATGCCCGTGCTGATCGCGGCCCTGTTCGGTCTGTTCCCCCTGGTCCACAAGATCTTCGAGCGGGTCTTCCGGACCTACGACAAGCTCAACAATGTGGTCCAGGAGAATGTCCACGGCATCCGCGTGGTCAAGTCCTTCGTCCGGGAGGACAAGGAGATCGAGAAGTTCACCGGCATCTCCGGCTCCATCTACAAGGATTTCTGCAAGGCTGAGAAGATCCTGGCCGTGAACAACCCCATCATGCAGTGCTGCATCTATTTCTGCATCCTGGCCATCTCCTGGCTCGGCGCTCATATGGTCGTGGCCTCCGGCAACAACCCGGATCTGGGCCTGACCACCGGTCAGCTCAGCTCTATGTTCACCTACACCACCCAGGTTTTGAGCAGTCTGATGATGTTCTCCATGGTCTTCGTGATGCTGGTCATGAGCCGAGAGCCTCTGCGCCGCTGCTATGAGATCCTGACCGAGGAGCCCGATCTGTTTGACCCCGAGGTGGGCGAGGAGATCGTGGCTGACGGCTCCATCGATTTCGAGAACGTGTCCTTCCGCTACTCCGCCACCGCCCAGCACCGGGCGCTGAAGGAAGTGAACCTGCACATTCCCTCCGGCTCCACCGTGGGCATCCTGGGCTCCACCGGCTCCAGCAAATCCACCCTGGTCCAGCTGATCCCCCGTCTGTACGACGTCTCCGAGGGCGTGCTGAAGGTGGGCGGCATCGACGTCAAGGACTACCGCCTGGAGTCCCTGCGCGACCAGGTCGCCATGGTCCTGCAGAAGAACGAGCTGTTCTCCGGCACCATCAAGGAGAACCTGCGCTGGGGCGACCCCAACGCCACCGACGAGGAGATCGTCCACGCCTGTAAGCTGGCCTGCGCCGACGAC
>JAFQSI010000351.1 GCA_017409645.1 Oscillospiraceae bacterium
AAGCTGGAGCGGCTGGCGCTGCAGGACCCGGGCCCTCTGGGCCTGCAGAGCCGCCAGCGGTATCTGTACATCGGCCCTCTGGAGCCCCAACTGCGGATGGATATGGAGCTGACGGCTGCCGGGATGCGCTACGCGGTCCGGTCGGCTCACCAGATCCGGGGCGCTGACGGGCCCGTCTACAGCTGGGCCATGTGCGTGGAGAAGGGACGGGACGCAGATGGGCTATGAGCTGCTGGAGCGGATCACGGCGGTGCTGACGGCGGCGGGGCTCCCGGCCGGGGAGGAGTACCCCGGCTCGGAGCAGCAGCTCGACGGTCCGGCTGCCGCGGTGGGCCTGCGGGAGCTGGACCCGGAGCGGGGGACCGCGGCCTTTTCCGTCCGGGTCCTGAGTCCCAGGATCCTGGGGGGCTGGTGCTGTCAGCTCCACGCCGCCCGGGCGGTGGAGGCCCTCTGGGCCGAAGGTCTGAGCTGCCGGACGGTGGAGATGGAATATCTCAGCGGCAGCGACTGCTTCTGCGTGACGGTGACGGCGTCCATGACCGTGGCACCCGGCGAGGACGGCTGGGTGCCCGGCGGAAGGTGGGAGATCCTCTGCGGCGACAGGCTGCAGGAGCAGGTCGTCTCCTTCACGGCGGTCCGGGATCTGGAGCGGCGGCTCCTGGGTACCCACTGGCAGAGTACGCCGGTGGGCGTCACCCCGGGGCACGGGGGCTGGACCATCGAGCTGGTCCAGCTGGTGACCTCGTGGCCGGAGGAAACGGCGGAGCCCTTCACCCTGACGGTCCGGTCGGGGGACGGTGAGCAGCGCTATACCGGCTGCTGCTGGAATGAGACGCGCTGGGCGTATACCCAGGGCGGGCTGACGCTGACCCGCCGGGGCTTCGCGCTGGAGCGGGAGGAGATGTAGAAATGGAAAAAATGCGGTTTCGAATGTTCGACTGGCCGGAAAATCCGGAGCAGTTCGGGATCCGGGCGGTCTGTGCGCCGGAGTATCAGGAGAATGGGTATGGGGCTTACGACTACACGGGGATGGGCCCCATGTGCCGGGTCTATACGGGGAAGGGCGTCTTCTGCGGCGTGGATGCGGTCCAGAGCTTCAACGCCCTGGCGGTGCTGATGGCCACCAGGACCCAGGGGGAGCTGTTCCACCCGGTCTGGGGCACCACCACCGCCTACCTGACGGAGCTGGAGATGTCCCAGAGCAGCCGCCCGGACTACATCGAGTATTCCTTCACCTTCCGGGAGACGGACGAAAAGGGCGGCATCCCCATGCTGCCGGAAAACGAGAAATATTACGGATAAATAGAGGGCCGCTGCCAAGATGCAGCGGCCCGTTTTCAGGTTTGCGAGGTTATCGATTCTCTATGGCTTCGACGTACCTATCGATGATCTCGAGCAAAATGGTAAATTGCCTGCCAGACAAATTTCTGCATCGCTCTGCGATTGCATCAGCGCAATCTTTTCGGGCCTGGCCGAACAGGATCTGATCGCTGGATACGCCCAAAACAACGCAGACACGCTTGAGGGTCGTGAGGGAGATGCCGACTACGCCCCGTTCCAGATCGGATACAAATTGGGGGGATACCTCAATTCGCTCTGCCATCTGCTCTTGGGTCAGTCTGGCATGCTCTCTGGCAGATTTGATCTGTTCGCCAATCTGAATGTTGATTTCCTTTTTGACTCTCATAAGCAAGCACCGTCCTTTGCTATTAGTTTAGCTAAAAGCGGACTTGACAAACACAATGCAATGCTATTATAATTGTTAATAGCAATACATTTGCGTGAGGAGAAAGGGAAAGGGGGCTGATATGGTGCTTGGCGGCACATTCTGTCTGGACTGTGCAGCAGCGAAGGCTGTTGTTTCAGAAAAAAGAGATTCTC
Source organism: Oscillospiraceae bacterium (assembly GCA_017409645.1). Lineage (GTDB taxonomy): Bacteria > Bacillota > Clostridia > Oscillospirales > Oscillospiraceae > Faecousia. Next base: position 1,882 of record JAFQSI010000351.1, read on the forward strand.
AGTGATGAAATTATCCTGTTTTATGCGCATATCCGGGCTGCGGCTGAGAATGTTTTCGGAATACATGATATAGAACTATAACAATCGAAGTTTTTCAATGATAAATGAGAGAGGAGGACTTGTTATGACGAAGAAGAAAATTCTGGGCTGGTGCGCCTGCGGTGCAGCAGCGGTTGCGCTTCTGAGCTTCTTCATGAATTATCTGTCGGAGTATGGAATGGGCATCTCCGGTTTTCAAATGATGGGAGAGGTCAAAGAGACTGGCGAGGGTATGCTCATGGTCATCGCCTTGGTCGCTACGATTGCCACGCTGGTCGCTGCGCTGCTCAGCAATTTCAATGATGGCAATTATTCTATGGCGATCTATTGCTCCATTGCCAGCGTCATCTGCATGTGGTTGGCATACTTTACCTTGGGAGAATTGGTAGGAGAGAACTTGGTGGCCTATGCCGGAAGCGGCTTCTGGACTTTTATGATTGCCCATGTGACCACTACGGTTCTGGGGTTCGAGGCTGGTATTCCGAATATTGACTAACTCCACATTCTTGCATCTTCGGTAAGGTTTTTGCCGGGGGCCCGGAAAAGTAAAGAAGCATTGCCCTGCCGCGAAACCGGCAGGGCAATGTTTCGTTATGAAAGGAAAAGGACTGCAAATAAAAAATACCCGTTTCCGGTTGGAAACGGGTATTTTTTATAGAATTAGCGGACGGTGGGCTCGATGTGCCAGATCTCGGCGGCGTACTGGCGGATGGTACGGTCAGAGGAGAACTTGGCGGCGGAGGCCACGTTCATCAGGCACTTGCGGCCGAAGGCCAGACGGTCGGCGTACTCGGCGTTGGCGCGGAGCTTGGCGTCGATGTAGCTGGCGTAGTCTTTCAGGACGTAGTACTGGTCAGAGGAGGGACCCCAGTTGATCAGCTTGTTGTAGACCTCCTGGATGCCCTTGTCGGTCTCGACGGTGCCGTTGACCAGGGTGTCCACGGCCCGGCGCAGGTCGGGGTTGGCGTCGTAGAAGTTCTTGGCGGTGTAGTGGCCCTTGATGGCGTTGATCTCGTCGACGGTAGCACCGAAGATGTACTCGTTGGCGTGACCGGCCTCCTGGGCGATCTCCACGTTGGCGCCGTCCAGGGTGCCCAGGGTAACGGCACCGTTGAGCATCAGCTTCATGTTGCCGGTGCCGGAGGCCTCCAGGCCGGCGGGGGAGATCTGCTCGGAGATGTCAGCGGCGGGGATGATATGCTCGGCATAGGAGCAGTTGTAGTTCTGCACGAAGCAGACGCGCATCTTGCCGTTGACGGCGGGATCGTTGTTGATCAGCTTGGCGATCCGGTTGATGTAGCGGATGACGCTCTTGGCCTCCTCGTAGCCGGGAGCAGCCTTGGCGCCGAAGATGAAGCAGGTGGGCTGGAAGTTGGGCAGACGGCCCTCCTTCAGGCGGAAGTAGATGTCCATGATGGACAGGGCATTCATCAGCTGGCGCTTGTACATGTGCAGACGCTTGACCTGGACATCGAACATGAAGTCGGGGTTCAGCTGGACGCCCTCGTGCTTGGCGATGACCTCACACAGCTGCTCCTTCTTCTGGTGCTTGATGTAGTTGAAGCGGCCCACCAGCTCGTCGTCGATCATGGTCTTCAGGACGCCGATCTCATCCAGGTTCTTCAGGAAGTCGGCGCCGACCTTCTCGCGGACCATGGAAACCAGCTCGGGGTTGCACAGGCCGAACCAGCGGCGGGGAGTGATGCCGTTGGTCTTGTTCTGGAAGCGCTCGGGGAAGACCTCGTACCACTTCTTGAACACGTCGTCCTTCAGGATCTGGGAGTGGATCTCGGCAACGCCGTTGACATAGGAGCCGACGTAGATGCTGAGGTTGGCCATGTGGACGATGTCGTCGTTGATGATCCACAGACCGGTGCCGGTCTGGCGGAGCTTGTGGTCGATCTTGCAGATCACATCGGCGATCTCGGGAACCACGGAGCGCAGCAGGTGCAGGGGCCACTTCTCCAGGGCCTCACCCAGAACGGTGTGGTTGGTGTAGGAGAAGGTCTTCTGGGCCACATCGAAGGCCTGCTCAAAGGACATGCCCTCCTTCATCAGCAGACGGATCAGCTCGGGGATGGACATGGCGGGGTGGGTGTCGTTGAGCTGGACGGCGTTGTACTTGTGGAACTGGTCCAGACCCAGGTCAGCGTGGGTCAGCTTGTACACCCGCAGCATGTCCTGCAGGGAGGCGGAGGACAGCACATACTGCTGCTTGATGCGCAGACGCTTGCCCTCGTCGTTGGAGTCGTTGGGGTACAGGACACGGGTGATGTCCTCGGCCTTGTTCTTGGCGTCCAGAGCCTTGGCGTAGTTCTGGTTGTTGAAAGCGTCGAAGTCCAGATCCACCAGGGGCTCGCACTGCCACAGACGCAGGGTGTTGATGTTGTTGGTGCCGTAGCCGATGACGGGGACGTCATAGGGGACAGC
>JAFQSI010000352.1 GCA_017409645.1 Oscillospiraceae bacterium
CCGAACCGGGGGCTGCTTTATGGTTGGGAGATCACCAGACCACCACGCGCTTGGAGGGGGCCAGATACATCTTGTCGGACTTCTTCACGCCGAACGTCTCATACCACTCGGGGAAGTTCCGGGGGGGCATGTTGCAGCGCAGGTAGGCGGGACCGTGGACGTCCACCTGCAGCAGCAGCTTCTGGTACTCGGGCTTGGCCTTCTGGCACCAGACTCTGGCCCAGTTGGCGAAGTATTCCTCGAAGGAAACGCCCTCGGAATTGCGCATGATATCCAGGGTGACGGCCATGCCGCCGTTGTCGGCGATGTTCTCGCTGACGGTGAATTTTCCGTTGCAGACGCCCCAGGGCAGCTCGATGCCGTCGAACTGCTTGATCATGGCGTTGACCTTCTTGTTGAATTTCCGCTCGTCGGCCTTGGTCCACCAGTTGTTCAGGTTGCCCAGCTCGTCGCACTTGGCACCGTTGGAGTCGAAGGCGTGGGAGATCTCGTGGCCGATGACCGCGCCGATGCCACCCAGATTCTCGGATCTCGTCTGGTGGATGGAGTAGAAGGGGGGCTGCAGGATGGCGGCGGGGAAGGTGATGTCGTTGACGAAGGGGTCATAGCAGGCATTGACCATGTGACCGGGCATCTCCCAGTGGGTGCGGTCCACCTCCTGATCCAGCTTGCTGAAGTTGTCCTCCAGCCGGATGCGCCGCAGGGCGGTGACGATGTCGAAGAGGGACTTGCCCTCGTCGAAGATGAGCTTGTCGTACAGGGGCTCCACCCGGTCGGGGTAGGCCATCTTCAGACCCATCCGGTTCAGCTTCAGGATGGCCTTCTCCTTGGTGGCGGGCTCGAGGATGTCATTCTCGGCGATCCGCTTCTGGTAGGTGGCCACGATCTGCCGGACGATGTCGGTGATGTCCTTCTTGGCCTCCTCGCCGAAATACTTCTCGCCGTAGTAAAGACCCACGGGCTCGCTGTACTGGCCGGAGGCCAGCTGATAGGCGAACTTCTCGGTGGAGGGGGCGGCGGCGATGCCGGAGAGGCTGCGGCGGAAGGCGCCGCCCAACTCACGCAGCTCCTCGCTGAGGTATTCGCAGCTGCCCACCAGGCCCAGAACGTAGGCCCAGTTCTTGTACATCTCAAAATTCCCGGCGTTGAACACTTCCTTGAAATTCTTGAAGTACCGGGGCTCGGTGACGATGATCTCCTCGGGAACGGTGCCCAGCAGGTCGGAGAGGAGCTTCTTCAGGTTCAGGGGCTTGACCATACCGGCCACACGGCCGATGCGCATGGGGTTATACATCTTGACGTACTCGGACCATTCCTCTTTGGTCTTGACGTATTTTGCGATCAGGGCATCAAAGGCCAGGGTATCGGCCATCATTGCCTCGATCTCCTCCCCGGAGTGACCGGCCTTGTCCAGGATCTGCTTTGCAAAGCCGCTCCACAGGGCAAGCAGCTGCTCCTTCTGCTGCTCCCGGCCTTCGGCGTAATAGGAGGCGTCGGGCAGGATCACGCTGGGACCCTGGAGCATGACACAGTGATGGGCGGTGTCGGTCATGTTGGGGGAAACACCGATCTCGAGGGGCATGCCGATGCCCCGGAGGACCAGCTCTCCGGAACGCAGGTTGAAGCTGCGCATGGTGCCGAGCTTCTTGAGGATGGACAGGTGCTTCAGCACGGGCTTGAAGCCGTGCTTCTTCTTCCGCTTCACGTCCTTGGCAAGTTCATAGAGCTTGCAGGCTCTGGCCATATGGTCGTTGGGGTAGCTGCCCTCCTTGCTCATGGCGGCGAATTCGCCCATCATCAGCTTTTCCACGCCGGTGGCCAGCGCCATGGGGCTGCCCATGACGGGCAGATCCTCAGGGATCACCAGCTCCTCGAGCTTTTTCTGGTTGATGTGGGTGTACAGGTCATCCTGGATTCGGATAGTTTCCATATTGTTCTCCCTTCAGTAGAAAAATGATTGCTTGTCACTGATTCCTTTATATCACAGATCCTGAAATTTGTAAATGGGAAGGTATGCTCCGGACAGCCATAATGCTGCACCCCGGATTGAAATCAGGGCGACCGGGTGCTATAATGAGCGCACAGACAGTAATTTGGGAGGTTGGCAAAGATGGCGTGTATATTTTGCAGGATCGCAGCGGGCTTGGCCCCAAGCAGGAAGATATATGAGGACGCGCACACCATGGTGTTTCTGGACATTGCAAAGGATGTCGACGGACACATGGTCGCGATTCCGAAAAAACACGTGAAAAACATTCTGGACTGCGATGGGGATACCCTGGATCATCTGATGCGCACGGTCAAGAAAGTTGCCGATCATTGTGTGCACAGATGCGGGTATGAGGGAGTCAATCTGCTGAACGCAAGCGATGAAAGCGCGGGGCAGTCTGTTCCGCATTTTCACATCCACATCATCCCGAGAAAAAGCGGCGATCATGTGAATGCATGGCCCAAATTTGACGGCGCAAAGCACGAAACAGAAGAAATGTATGAAATACTCAGAATGGACTGATCCCGGGGCAGTGCGCCTGGTGCCCATGACGGCGCAGATGTACCACGACTATTTCCGGGAGTACCAAAACGACCCGGACCTGTACCTGGACCCCAGGACATACACCGCCTACACCTATGATCCGGAGCGGGTGGATCGGTATATCCGGCGGCAGATCGATCTGAAGCGCATTCCCTTCGCCATCGTGCACGGCGATGAGCTGGTGGGGGAGCTGATCCTCAAAAACATCGAGCCGGGCAAATGCGCCACCATGGGCCTTGCCATGCGGAACGCCCGGTACAAGGACCGGGGCTTCGGAACGAGGGCCGAACAGCTGGCGGTGGAATATGTGTTCCGGGAGCTGGACATCCCCGTCCTGTACGCCGACGCCCTGGTGACCAACACCCGGAGTCAGCACGTGCTGGAAAAGGTGGGCTTCCGCCTGCTCCGGGAGGAAGGGGACTTCAAGTATTACAGTATCCGGCGGGAGGACTGAGGATGGATCACGAATACACTTGGGACAGACTCCTGCAGATCAAAACCACCGGCCGGGATGACACGGGTGCGGACGAATATCACCACCCCTACGAGCCGACGCCCTACTCCGTCCTGGAGCGGATGGCGGAAAGCGGCTTTTTCCGGGAGGAAAATGTGGTGCTGGACTACGGCTGCGGCAAGGGCCGGGTGGGCTTTTTTCTGTCCTACCGGACGAAGGCGCAGACCATCGGCATCGAATATGACCCGCATATTTTTGCGGGCGCAACAGAAAACCGGCAGACCACCATCTCCCGGATCAAGCCGGCCTTCCTGCTGACCCGGGCGGAGGAATACGCCGTACCGGCAGAGGTGGACCGGTGCTATTTTTTCAACCCCTTCTCCGTGGAGATCCTGAATAAGGTCATCGCCCGGATCCTTGGATCCTGGTATGAAGCCCCACGGGATATCTTCCTGTTTTTCTATTATCCGTCGGACGAATTCATCGCCTATCTCATGACTGTGGAGGAGCTGGAATTCTACGACGAGATCGAATGTGGGGACCTCTTCCCGGGCAGCGACCCCAGGGAGCGGGTCATGATCTTCTGGCTGCCCGATTACGGGGAGTGGGAGTGAGATGCTCAAAAACTGCATGACCGGAGCGAGCTTTGGTTTGCGCTGGCCATGAAAAGAGCGCACAATTGACAAAATACAAAGCCCTGTCCGTGGACAGGGCTTTGCTGCACCATTGATACGGTAGGGCGGGGCCATGACCCCGTCCACCACCTCCGATTTCCCCTCCGTGAGAAAGTCACAGAAGCCACATTCGACCTGTGCTAGAATAAAGCCACAAAGAAAAACAAACACTACTTTAGGAGGTAATGAATCATGAAATACGTTTGCGACGTTTGCGGCTGGGAATACGACGAGTCTGAAGGCTACCCCGAGGGCGGCATCGCCCCCGGCACCCGCTGGGAGGACATCCCCGAGGATTTTGAGTGCCCCCTGTGCATGGTGGGCAAGGACCAGTTCAGCCAGGAGTAAGCACAAACAGATCGGGCGGCTTCCGTAAGGGAGCCGCCCTCAGGCTGTCAAAGAACCCCTGAATCGTGTGAAAACGGAAGGAGGGGGTGTGTGCGGGGGAACCATCAGGGTTCCCCTGCGCGTTCAATAAAAACACAGCTTGTCAAAAAAAGTATTTTGACAAGCTGCGGGCGGCTTCCGCAAGGGAGCCGCCCGTTTTCGCCTTATGGTTTCTTCCAAAACAGCCCGTGCCGGTTGCAGTACCAGTACAGCCGTCCCAGGCCCCGCAGCTGCAGACGGGTCTGGGCGTCGCCCTCGGGGTAGAGCTTCACCAGCTGGACCCGGTCCGCGGTGACGAAGGCCAGGAAGGAGATGTAATGCTCCTTGGTCATGGGGTGACGGATGGTGAGGAATTGCTCGTCCTCCACCTTTTCGATGGTCACGGTGTGGTCGTTGTCCGCTTCCTCAGCCTCCAGCGCCGGGAGGGTGATGCCGCAGCAGCTGACCAGGGCGCTGCCGAAGCTGTGCAGCACATTGCCGCAGAGGGGACAGACATGGAATTTGGACCGGAGCAGGTTGGCGGAGATGTTCCGGTTGACGATCTGCTCTCCGTTCATCAGCTCCACGACGGAGATGCCCAGGGCCTTCGCCAGGGGCTGCAAAAGGGAAATATCCGGCAGCCCCCTTGCAGTCTCCCATTTGGAGACGGTCTTGCTGCTGACGCCGATGCGCTCCGCCAGCTCCGCCTGGGTCAGCCCCCGCCCCTCCCGGAGCTTCCGGATGGTGGTCCCGGTGACATAGGTGTTCATGGCAACACTTCCTTTCAAAGAAAGGATACCACAGGATCGGCGCATGGGCAACCTGCGCTTCGCAGACTCGGAGATCGCCTTTTATTTGAAATAAAAAAACGCCCCATCCGGAGCGACACAAATGGAAATGACCCTCGACTCTGTCAGCTAATCACTCTGACTGTCGAGGGTCATTCCATGCAGTTGTTGGGTTCCATCATTTTACGTAACCTCTTCTTTCTATAGATTTTTGTTCGGGAGCATTTGCTTAGTACATTGGACTCACTCCTTTTTTGTAGCTTTATGATAACTCTGGAAACGGCTTTTTTCAAGATGGGATGTTCCATAAAGAATGGGACGAAAAATTGGGAAAAGAGCGGATTTACAGGAGCCGTCCAGTATGGTATGATAAATATGTTGGGCGGCCTGCGGGGCCGCCTGTTTTGCGCAATGGGCCGGAAGCCCCTGGAGGAGAGCATCACCGCTGGGTGATATCGTCACGGAAAAGGCTCAGAAAATCGTGTATCCTATGGTCACAAAGATCAAGCAAGGAGGCACGTATTATGAGACTGAAGAACAAGGTTGCGATCATCACCGGTGGAAGCCGCGGCATCGGCTTTGCCACCGCAGACAAGTTTTTGAAGGAGGGTGCCACGGTCATCCTGACCGCCAGCACCCAGGCGTCGGCTGACAAGGCCGTCGCGCAATTGAAAGAAAAGTACCCGGAGGCCACGGTGGCCGGCATCAGCCCGAATCTCGCCAGCCTGGAGTCCGTCCGGGAAGCCTTCCGGGAGGCCACCGGCAAATACGGCTGTGTGGACATCCTGGTGAACAATGCAGGTGTGTCCGAAAGCACGCCCTTTATGGACTACACCGAGGACACCTTCGACAAGGTCATGGATCTGAATGTGAAGGGCGTATTCAACGCCACCCGGGCCGCCGCCGAGTGCATGGTGGCGCGGGGGAGCGGCGTGATCCTCTCCACCTCCTCCATGGTCAGCATCTCCGGCCAGCCCAGCGGCTTCGCCTACCCCGCATCCAAGTTTGCGGTGAACGGCCTGACCGTATCCCTTGCCCGGGAGCTGGGCCCCAAGGGCATCCGGGTCAACGCCGTGGCCCCCGGCATCACCGAGACGGACATGATGAAGGCCGTCCCCAAGGCGGTCATCGATCCCATGATCGCCCGCATCCCCCTGCGCCGCCTGGGCCAGCCGGAGGACATCGCCAACGCCTTCGTGTTCCTTGCCTCCGACGAGGCCAGCTACATCACCGGCGTGGTGCTGAGCGTGGACGGCATGGCGAGAAGCTGAGGCCTGGTGGATTTGCGTGTTGGAATTCGCCAAAGATATGCGGGAATTCAGGTGCGTACTGCGCCGCCTGACGGCGGTTACCCACATCAGTCAAAAATCGGTTCCGAAGAGCCGATTTTTGACAGCTTCTCCCTCAAGGGAGAAGCCATTGTCCCGTGACTGACGGTGTATTCCTGATGGTACAGTGCAGAAGCTTTTGCCCAAGGCTTCTCCCCTCGGGGAGAAGCTGTCAGAAAAAGTGCCAAAGCACTTTTTCTGACTGATGTGGGGCACCGCCGAAGGCGGCAGCAGTAGGCACTTACCATTTTGGCCTCTTTTCGGCGAATCCGAAACGCCGCTCTTTTTCAGGGCCAATACCATTTACCAACTGGAGGTGCGCTATGAGCTTTTTCGATTTTTTCAGACAGCCCGACATCAACCGGGGCGTGACTGATTACCGCAATACCCCCGGAGCCATCCTGCTGGATGTGCGGACGCCCCAGGAGTACCGGGAGGGCCGCATCCCCGGCAGTCAAAATATCCCCCTGCAAGCCCTTGACAAGGTGGCATTTGTCGCAGAAAATAAAGATACGCCCCTGTATGTGTACTGCCATTCCGGCGGCCGGAGCCGTCAGGCGGTGCAGCGGCTGGGGCAGATGGGCTATCGAAATGTGACCAACATCGGCGGCATCGCCGCCTATCGTGGAAAGGTGGAGTGAATATGAAGGTTGTGATCGTCGGCGGCGTGGCGGGCGGAGCCACAGCGGCTGCCAGAATTCGCAGACTGGACGAGGAGGCTGAGATCGTCGTGTTCGAGCGCTCGGGCTACATCTCCTACGCCAACTGCGGCCTGCCCTATTACATCGGCGGCGTCATCGAGGATCCGGAGGAGCTGACCCTGCAGACCCCGGAGAGCTTCTTCCGGCGGTTCCGGATCCACATGAAGGTCCGCCACGAGGTCACCGCCATCCATCCCGAAAATAAGACCGTTTCCGTGAAAAATCTGAAAACGGGTGCCGTTTTTGAAGAATCCTACGACAAGCTCCTGCTGTCCCCCGGCGCAAAGCCCCTCTGGCCTGACCTGCCCGGGATGGACAGCGACAAGCTCTTCACCCTGCGGACCGTGGAGGACACCCTCCGGATCAAAGAATTCGTTGACCGGAACAAGCCGAGATCCGCCGTCATGGTGGGCGGCGGCTTCATCGGTCTGGAGGTGGCGGAGAATCTGCGGGAGCTGGGGCTGGA
>JAFQSI010000353.1 GCA_017409645.1 Oscillospiraceae bacterium
ATGGGCGGCGAGGTGGCCTTCGTGGACGCCGAGCATGCCCTGGACCCCGTCTACGCCGCTGCGCTGGGCGTGGATACCGACTCCATGCTGGTGTCCCAGCCCGATACCGGTGAGCAGGCCCTGGAGATCACCGACGCCCTGGTCCGTTCCGGTGCCGTGGATGCCGTGGTCGTTGACTCCGTCGCCGCCCTGACCCCCCGTGCCGAGATCGAGGGCGAGATGGGCGACACCTTCGTGGGCCTCCAGGCCAGACTCATGTCCCAGGCCCTGCGAAAGCTGGCCGGCACCATCAACAAGACCAACTGCGTGGTCATCTTCATCAACCAGCTGCGTATGAAGATCGGCGTCATGTACGGCAACCCCGAGACCACCACCGGCGGCAACGCCCTGAAATTCTATTCCTCCGTCCGTCTGGATGTCCGCAGAGTGGAGTCCATCAAGGAGGGCGGCAACGTGGTCGGCAACAAGACCCGCGTCAAGGTGGTCAAGAACAAGGTGGCACCCCCCTTCCGGGAGGCCTTCTTCGACATCATGTACGGCGAGGGCATCGCCAAGTGGGGCGAGCTGGTGGACCTGGCGGTCCAGCTGGACATCGTCCAGAAGTCCGGCTCCTGGTTCTCCATGGGCGACGAGCGCATCGGCCAGGGCAAGGACTCCGTGAAAAACTTCCTGATGAACAATCCCGACATCGCCGAGCGGGTGGAGGCGGACGTCCGCGCCAACCTGTACAAGCTCATGGGCGGCCCCGCCCGTCCCGCCGCCAAGGCCGCGGACAAGGGCGTTGCTGTGACCGCCGACGATTTCAGTGATGAGGATTGATTCTGTCTCATCGTCCCCGGACCGGATGGGCCGGTATTTGGTCAAATTCTCCGACGGAAGCCATATGAAGCTCTACCGCCAGACGGTGGAGGACTTCCGGCTGTACCCCGGTATGGAGATCGAGGATCTGGATGCCCTGCGGGAGCGGGACGGCACCTATTCCGCAAAAATGCGGGCGGTGCGGATCGTCTCCGCCGCCGCCGTGTCGAAGCGGGATCTGGAAAACCGGCTGGTCCGCAAGGGCGAGACGGAGGAACAGGCGAAGGAGGCTGTCCGGTGGCTGTCGGAGCTGAACCTGGTGGACGACCGCCAGACCGCGAAGCAGATCGTGGCCCAGTGCGTCCGCAAGGGCTACGGCCTGAGCCGGGCGAAGCAGGCCCTCTATGAAAAGCAGATCCCCAAGCAGCTTTGGGAGGAAGCCCTGGAGGGCTACCCGGACCAGACGGACGCCATCGTGCGGTTGCTTCAGCAGAAGCTGCGGGATCCCGGGGACCCCAAACAGGTCCGCCGGGCCATCGACGCGGCGCTGCGCCGGGGACACAGCTACGGCGACGTGAAACGGGCGCTGGAGCAGATCGGAACAGAATCAGATTTTGAAGAGGAATATTGAATGGCAAAAATTGGTTTTATTTCCCTGGGCTGCGCTAAGAACCAGGTGGACTGCGAACGGATGATGTATCGGGTCCAGGAGGCGGGCCACAGTGTGGAAGCCGAGCTGGTGGGCACCGATGTGGTGGTCATCAACACCTGCGGCTTCATCGATTCGGCGGCGAGTGAAGCCATCGACAACATTTTGCAGACCGCCCGGCTCAAGGAGGCCGGTCTGGTGGGCAAGATCCTGGTCACCGGCTGCCTGAGCCAGCGGTATCAGGAGGAGATCCTGAAGGAGATGCCCGAGGTGGACGGCATCCTGGGCACCGGCTCCTACACCGAGATCGTCCCCGCCATCGAAAAGCTTCTGGAGGATGAGCAGGTCGTCGATTTCGGCGACATCGACGCGCCCGAGGAGGAGTGCGGCCGCGTGCTGACCACTCCCGAGCATTACGCTTACTTAAAGATCGCCGAGGGCTGCGACAACAAGTGCGCCTACTGCGTCATCCCCTCCCTGCGGGGCAAGTTCCGCTCCCGGACCCTGGACGATGTGCTGTATGAGGCACGGGTCCTGGCTCACGAGGGCGTGAAGGAGATGATCGTGGTGGCCCAGGACACCAGCCGCTACGGCACCGACCTGGGCGATGGAAAGCGCCTGCTGCCCACCCTTCTGAAGGAGCTGTGCGCCATCGAGGATCTGCACTGGGTCCGGCTGCACTATGTCTATCCCGACGAGATCGACGAGGAGCTGATTGAGGTCATGGCCTCCGAGCCGAAGATCGTCAAATATCTGGACATCCCCATCCAGCACTGCAACTCGGAAATCCTCGAGAAGATGAACCGCCGGGGCAACGGCGAGTACCTGCGCTGGCTGCTGACCCACCTGCGGGAGAAGATCCCCGGGCTGGTGCTGCGCTCCTCCATCATCACCGGTCTGCCTGGCGAGGGGGAGGAGGAATTCCGGGAGCTGTGTCAGTTCCTCAAGGACATGCGCATGGAGCGGGTGGGCGCTTTCCCCTTCAGCCCCCAGGAGGGCAGCGAGGCCGCCAAAATGGAGCATGTGGACTTCGAGGTGGCCCAGGAGCGGGCCCAGATCGTCGAGGAGCTGCAGTCGCGGATCATGGACGACTGGAACGATTCCATGGTGGGCCGGGACCTGGAGGTCCTGGTGGACGGCTATGACGAGGAGCTGGGCCAGTTCCACGGCCGCAGCTACGCCGATTCTCCCGATGTGGACGGCCGGGTGTGGATCGCCTGCGATGAGCCCCTGCGGGAGGGCAATTTTGTGATGGTACATATCGACGGCAGCGCCGAGGGCGAGCTGACCGGTTATCTTTTGGAGGAATAAAGAAATGACTACTGCAAGTAAGATCACCCTGGCCCGGGTCGCCATGATCCCGGCCTATCTGGTCACCATGTACCTCTCCGGCGGCGCAGCCGGAATGTGGATGTATGTCTCCCTGGGCATCTTCATCATTGCCAGTCTGACGGACTACGTCGACGGCCAGATCGCCCGCAAGTGCAACCAGGTCAGCGATTTCGGCAAGTTCCTGGATCCCCTGGCGGACAAGCTGCTGACCATCGCCTGTATGTGCATGATGACGGAGTGGGGCATGATGCCCGCCTGGGCGCTGATGATCGTGCTGACCCGGGAATTCGCCGTCACCGGCCTGCGTCTGGTGGCTGTTCAGAACGGCACCGTCATCGCCGCCGGCTGGTCCGGCAAGGTTAAGACCGCCTCCACCATGGTGGGCCTGTGCTTCGTGATGGCATTCCCCACCGTCTCCTGGCTGGTCAATGCTGTGGTGTGGATGATCGTCGTCACCACCCTCTATTCCGGCATGGAGTATTTCGTCCAGAACTGGAAGTGCCTGGGACTGAGCAAGTAAATATATTTATTTGAATGTAGGGAACGGCCTTAAGTGCCGTTCCCTTTCTGCATACCCTACGGGAACATTTCCGTTCTTCCATCATAGGATGACTTGACAAACCCATGTATCCAGTGGTACAATCAAGGAACAGTTGCATATCGCGTTGAACGGAAAGAGTAATCCCATCGCAACCATCAGAGAGTCTGGGTCACCGGCTGAAAGCCCGGACAGGGGAGAGGGGTGAAAGTGCGTCCGGGAGCGAAGGGTAGCACCCCGCGTGGCTCTGCGTCATGGGCTGAGTGATAAAAAAGAGTGGAACCGCGATCTGTCGCCTCTTGTACTTATGGTAGTACAGGGGGCGTTTTTTGTTCAACATTTCTGTAGGGGAGGGTCATGACCCTCCCGGAGATTTTGCACAGCAAAATCTCTTCGCCGCAAGGCGAAAAAGGTAATCTCTCCGTGAAAAATCCGAAAATCTCCGATTTTCGGCGGGAGGGTCATGACCCTCCCCTACGGCTTCATTTGAGAGGAGGAATCTGTTTGCATTTGAAGGAAACCCTGGAAGCCTATCAGAAGAACGACCCGGCGGCCAGGTCGAAGCTGGAGGTCCTGCTTCTGTACAACGGCCTGCACGCCATTATCATTTACCGGATCAGCCACTGGCTGTGGCAGCATCGATGTCGGTTTTTGGCGCGGCTTTTGAGCCAGCTTGCCAAGTGGCTGACGGGCGTGGAGATCCATCCCGCCGCCACCATCGGACGGCGGCTGGTCATCGACCACGGCACCGGCATCGTCGTCGGCGCCACCACCGAGATCGGCGACGACTGCCTGATCTACCAGGGCGTGACCCTGGGCGGCACCGGCGTCATGCAGGGCAAGCGCCACCCCACATTGGGCAACAATGTGATGGTGGGCAGCGGTGCCAAGGTCCTGGGACCCATCAAAATTGGAGATAATTCCCGTGTGGCGGCAAATTCCGTCGTCCTGCGGGAGGTCCCCGAAAATTCCACCGTGGTCGGCATCCCCGGCCGGGTGGTCCGCATCAACGGAGAAAAGACCGACCACATCCACACCCCCGACCCCATCGCCATGGAGTTGCAAAGTCTCCGTGAGCGCATTGAAACTTTGGAAAAATTACTGGAGGAGAAATAACCATGTATCTGTATAATTCCCTGTCCCGCAAGAAGGAAAAATTCGTCCCCAACCACCCCGACGTCGTCAAGATGTACACCTGCGGCCCCACGGTCTACCACTACGCCCACATCGGCAACCTGCGCACCTACATCATGGAGGATGTGCTGGAGAAGGCCCTGCGCTATGAGGGCTACAACGTCAAGCGCGTCATGAACATCACCGACGTGGGCCACCTGGCCTCCGATGCCGACACCGGCGAGGATAAGATGGTCAAGGGCGCCAAGCGGGAGAACAAGACCGTCATGGACATCGCCCGCTACTACACCGAGGCCTTCCAGGCCGACTGCCAGAAGCTGAACATCAAGTGGCCCGACATCGTGGAGCCTGCCACCAACTGCATCGACGAGTATATCCACATGGTCCAGACCCTTCTGGAGCAAGGCAAGGCCTACTTCGTCGGCGGCAACGTCTACTTCGACACCTCCACCCTGGAGAAGTACTATGTCTTCAACGACCACGACGAGGAGGATCTGGCCACCGGCGTCCGCGAGGGCGTGGAGGAGGACACCAACAAGCGCAACAAGAACGACTTCGTCCTCTGGTTCACCAAGTCCAAGTTCGAGGATCAGGCCCTGAAGTGGGATTCCCCCTGGGGCGTGGGCTACCCCGGCTGGCACATCGAATGCTCCTGCATCTCCATGAAGCACCTGGGCGAGGATCTGGACATCCACTGCGGCGGCATCGACAACGCCTTCCCCCACCACACCAACGAGATCGCCCAGTCTGAGGCCTACCTCGGCCACAAGTGGTGCAACTACTGGTTCCATGTGCGCCACCTGAATTCCGACAGCGGCAAAATGTCCAAGTCCAAGGGCGAGTTCCTGACTGTCTCCCTGCTGGAGAAGAACGGCTACGATCCCATGGCCTACCGCCTGTTCTGCCTGCAGAGCCACTACCGCCGGAACCTGGTTTTCTCCTGGGAGAACCTGGACAACGCTGCTGCCGCCTACGAGAAGCTGATCGCAAAGATCGCCACGCTGAAAAACGAGGGCGAGATCGAGCCGATGATGTTCGCAAGACTGAAGCAGCGCTTCGCCAAGGCTCTGGAGGGCGACCTGAATACCTCTGTGGCCGTCACCGCCGTCTATGACGTCCTGAAGGCCAAGACCACCGATGCCACCAAGCTGGCCCTGATCGCCGATTTTGACAAGGTTCTGTGTCTGAATCTGCTGTCCGCTGCCGAGAACCTGCGCAAGAAGCAGGCCGAGGAGGAGGCCGCCAACGCCGATCCCGAGATCGACGCCCTGGTCGCCGAGCGCACCGCCGCCAAGAAGGCCAAAAACTTCGCCGAGGCCGACCGGATCCGGGACCTGCTGAAGGAGCGGGGCATTGAGATCATCGACACCCCCCAGGGTGCCAAGTGGAGAAAGGTATGAAATTACTGATCCTCGATGGCAACTCTGTCATCAACCGGGCCTACTACGGTGTCAAGCCCCTGACCACCCGGGACGGCCTGTATACCCACGCCATCTATGGCTTCCTGAACATCCTTGACCGGATGGAGAAGGCGGAGCAGCCCGAAGCCATCTGCGTGGCCTTCGACCTGAAGGGCCCCACCTTCCGGCATTTGCAGTACGACGGCTACAAGGCCACCCGCCACGGCATGCCCGAGGAGCTGGCCGCACAGATGCCCATCATGAAGGAAGTCCTCACCGCCATGAACATCCCCATCTATTCCTGCGAGGGCTGGGAGGCCGATGATGTCATCGGCACCGTGGGCCGGATCTGCGGGGAGGAGGACTGGGAGTGCGTCATCGTCACCGGCGACCGGGACTCTTTGCAGCTGATCGACGACCATGTCACCGTCATGCTGGAGACGACCAAGGGCACCATCCGCTACGACCGGGCGAAATTTATCGAGGACTACGGCTTTGAGCCGAAGAAGCTCATCGACCTGAAGGCCCTGATGGGCGACAGCTCCGACAACATTCCCGGCGTCAAGGGCATCGGCGAGAAGACCGCGAAAAATCTGCTGATGGAATTCGGCAGCCTGGACGGGGTCTATGAAAACCTCGAGAGCAAGGTCATCAAGCCCAAGCAGCGGGAGAATCTGACCAATTTCAAGGACAACGCCTATTTAAGCTTCGACCTTGCCACCATCCGGCCCAACGCGCCCATCGAATTCGATCCCCTGGACGCGGTGGTCCGGCCCTACAACCAGCAGGAGCTGTATAACCTCTTCGTCCGGCTGGAATTTGTGAAGCTCATCGACAAATACCACCTCCGGGGGGCAAACATCGAGGCCGCGCCCGTGAAGGTGACCTCTGAACCCCTGAAGCGCTGCGACTGCATGCCCGATCCGGGCACTCCCTGCGCCGTGTATCTGGCTCCCGACGGGAGCATCGGCGTGGCCTGGGCGGAGGGCGTCTGCGCCGTGACGCCTCTGGAGGCCGGGTGCCTGTCCGCTCTGCTGGCATCTGAGGGGGAATTCATCCTCCACGACTGCAAGACCACCTGGCATGAGCTTCAGACGCTGGGGCTGCCCGGGCCAAAAGCGGCCTTTGATACGAAGCTGGCGGCCTATGACCTGAATCCCTCTGCATCCGATTATCCCGTTTCCAAGCTGGCGACGAATTTCCTCGGCATGAATGTGGACGACGGCGACCCCATCGGCTGCGCCGAAGCGGTCTGGAAGCTGCGCGCCCCGCTGACTGCGGA
>JAFQSI010000354.1 GCA_017409645.1 Oscillospiraceae bacterium
GTCGAGACTTACGCCAACGTGCCCAAGATCATCCTCCAGGGCGCGGACTGGTTCCGCTCCATCGGCACCGCCGGTTCCCCCGGCTGCAAGACCTTCTCCCTGACCGGTGCCATCGAGAACACCGGCCTGATCGAGGTCCCCATGGGCTCCACCCTGCGCGAGATCATCTTCGACATCGGCGGCGGCCTGAAGGACGGCAAGGAATTCAAGGCCGTCCAGATCGGCGGCCCCTCCGGCGGCTGCCTGACGGAAAAGCACCTGGACGAGCCCCTGGACTTCGACTCCGTCAAGAAGTTCAACGCCATCGTGGGCTCCGGCGGCATGGTCGTCATGGACAAGGACACCTGCATGGTCGAGGTCGCCCGGTTCTTCATGAGCTTCACCCAGCGCGAGAGCTGCGGCAAGTGCATCCCCTGCCGTGAGGGCACCAAGCGGATGCTGGAGATCCTGGAGCGGATCGTGGCCGGTCAGGGCAAGCTGGAGGATCTGGACACCCTGGAGGAGCTGGCAAAGATGATCCAGACCATGGCTCTGTGCGGCCTGGGCAAGTCTGCGCCCCTGCCCGTCCTTTCCACCCTCGCCACCTTCCGGGACGAGTACATCGAGCATATCGTCGACAAGAAGTGCCGGGCCGGCATCTGCACCGCCCTGCGCCGCTATAAGATCGATCCCGAGAAGTGCAAGGGCTGCGGCAAGTGTGCCCGCAACTGTCCTGTCAATGCCATCTCCGGCAAGGTCAAGTCTCCCTACACCATCGATACCGACAAGTGCATCAAGTGCGGCGCCTGCCAGGACGGCTGTGCCTTCGATGCCATCTATGTCGAAGCATAAGGAGGGGAAATCATGGGAACCATTACCATCAACGGCAGAAAAGTTGAGTTTACCAACGAAAAAAATATCCTGACCATCATCCGCCGCATCGGCATCGACCTCCCCACACTGTGCTACCAGCCGGAGCTGACCACCTTCTCGGACTGCCGCCTGTGTACCGTCGAGGACGACCGGGGCCGGACCTTCGCCTCCTGCTCGGAGCCTCCCCGGGACGGCATGGTCATCTATACCAACACCGAGCGGCTGCGCAAGCACCGCAAGCTGATCGTGGAGCTGCTCCTGGCGGCCCACCACAAGGAATGTACCACCTGTGAGAAGAACGGTGAGTGCAACCTGCAGAACATCGCCAACCGCATGGGCATCAACACCGTCCGCTTCGCCAATTACAAGGAGGAGCAGCCCCTGGACATGAGTTCTCCCTCCATCGTCCGGGATCCCAACAAGTGCATCCTCTGCGGCAACTGCGTCCGGGTCTGCAATGAGATCCAGGGCATGGGCGTGCTGGACTTTGCCTTCCGCGGCAGCGAGGCCACCGTGTCTCCCGCCTTCAACCGGATGCTCGCCGACACCAACTGCGTCTCCTGCGGCCAGTGCCGGGTGGTCTGCACCACCGGCGCCCTGAACATCAAGAGCCATGTGGATCCCGTCTGGGCCGCCCTGAGCGACAAGGGCACCCGGGTCGTGGCCCAGATCGCCCCCGCCGTCCGCGTGGCCGTGGGCGAGGCCTTCGGCATGCGCGAGGGCAAGAACGTCATGGGCAAGATCGTCACCGCCCTGCACATGATGGGCTTCGACGCCGTCTACGACACCACCTACACCGCCGACCTGACCATCATGGAGGAGTCCGCGGAATTCCTGGACCGGATGCTCCGGGGCGAGAACCTGCCCCTGCTGACCTCCTGCTGCCCCGCCTGGGTCAAGTTCGTGGAGAATCAGTACCCCGAGTTCAAGCCCAATGTCTCCACCTGCCGCAGCCCCCAGCAGATGTTCTCCGCCATTTTGAAGGATTACTACTGGGACAAGAAGAATTCCGCCGGCAAGAAGACCTTCGTCGTCTCCATCATGCCCTGCACCGCCAAGAAGATGGAGGCCGAGCGGCCCGACTCCTACACCTACGGCGAGAAGGACACCGACGCCGTCATCACCACCACCGAGCTGATCCGCATGATCAAGCACTACGGTCTGGACTTCGCCAATCTGCCCAATGAGGCCTGCGACATGCCCTTCGGCCTGGGCTCCGGCGGCGGCGTGATCTTCGGCACCACCGGCGGCGTCACCGAGGCGGTCCTGCGCCGTCTGGTGGACGGCAACGATGTGGCCACCATGGAGGCCATCGCCTCCACCGGCGTCCGCGGCGACAAGGGCATCAAGGAGCTGACCGTCCCCTACAAGGGCATCGATGTGAAGATCTGCGTGGCCTCCGGTCTGGCCAATGCCCGGAAGGTCCTGGAGTCCGTCAAGTCCGGCGAGAAGCAGTACCACTTCATCGAGGTCATGGCCTGCCCCGGCGGCTGCGTCATGGGCGGCGGCCAGCCCACCCACTTAGACCACAAGCCTGCCACCGATCGGGCCCCGGGCCTGTACAATGTGGACCGGAGCATGGTCCTGAAGAAGTCCAACGAGAACCCCCTGGTGGATGTATTCTACAACGGCTACTTCAAGGGCAAGGCCCACGAGCTTCTGCACGTTCCCCACAAGTAAGCTGATATGACCGATGCCCCATCCTCTCCGGAGGATGGGGCGCTTTTCTGTTTCCTGGATTCAGTCGAATAGTACAAATAATTTGTCCATTATTTTACACAAAAGAAACTGACATTTCCGGATAATTATGGTATACTTTGTCTGAGGGCGTCCCGTCGCGCCTGAGATGTCCTCCGGGACGAGATTCTTTGCCGAAAGGCAGAAATGAGGTAATGATATGAAGCACACCCACCATCCGCATCGTATCCTTGCGCTGCTGCTGGCATTGGTCATGGTGATCTCCATGGCTCCTGTCCAGGTCTTTGCAGCCGGTACGACCATCGTCGGCAGCCCCGAGACTGTTGTTTTGGGTACCGACGTCGCAGCCCAGCGGGTCAATGATTTCAACAAGGGCTGGAAGTTCAACCTGGGCAACACCAGTGCATCCAACCCGAACTTCGACGACTCCGCATGGGAAACCGTGGACCTGCCCCACGACTTCTCCATCACCCAGCACTTCACCGCCTCCGGTGAGGCCGAGTCCGGCTTCCTGCCCGGCGGTACCGGCTGGTACCGCAAGAGCTTCACGCTGGACGAGCAGTACAAGGACAAGACCTTCCTGCTGAACTTCGACGGCGTGTACATGCATGCCTATGTCTATGTCAACGGCATCCCCGTCGGTGAGCATCACTACGGCTACACCAACTTCGCCTTTGACATCACCGACTACCTGACCTGCGACGGTGCCACCCAGAACGTGGTCGCTGTCAAGGCGGTCAACGAGCTGCCCTCCTCCCGCTGGTACTCCGGCTCCGGCATCTACCGCGACGTGACCCTGTACGCCCTGGAGCCCGTCCACGTGGATCTGAACGGCGTCACCATCACCACCCCCGACATCGCTGACGGCGACGGCACCGCAGCTGTCAAGGTCGATGTGGTCAACGATGCCGCCACCGCCGCTGAGGTCACCGTCCGCACCACCATCGACGGCGTTGTCGGCGAGGCCACCGTTTCCGTTCCCGCCCGTTCCTCTGCCGAGGCCGAGCTGGAGGTCGTGGTCACGGACCCCGCCCTGTGGTCCCTGGAGGATCCCAACCTGTACACCGCCGCCACCGAGATCCTGGTGAACGGTCAGGTCGTCGACTCCTGTGAGGATGTCTTCGGCTTCCGCTGGACCGAGTGGAAGTCCACCGGCTTCTATCTGAACGGCCAGGCTGTCAAGCTCAACGGCGTCTGCATGCACCATGACCAGGGTGCCCTGGGCGCCGCTGCCTACTACGACGCCATCTACCGCCAGATGTCCATCATGAAGGACATGGGCGCCAACGCCATCCGCGTCACCCACAACCCCGCTGACGAGTCCCTGATCGCCATCTGCAACGAGCTGGGCCTGCTGGTCATCGAGGAGACCTTCGATGGTCTGGTGGATCCCAAGAACGAGAACCGCAACGACTTCTCCTCCTGGTTTGAGCAGGGTGCCAGCACCGGCCTGTATGGCTATGCCGACGGCATGTCCAACGCTGAGTACGCCTCCCGTTCCATCGTCAAGCGCGACAAGAACGCTCCCTGTATCATCGCCTGGTCCTTCGGCAACGAGATCCAGGAGGGTACCTACTGGACCAATACTTCCCGCTACGATGACATCTGCGCCAA
>JAFQSI010000355.1 GCA_017409645.1 Oscillospiraceae bacterium
GCGGTATTCTCAAAAATTAGCCGAAATAAACATTGTCTTCTCTCTCAGAAAATGGTATTCTTATACCGATCACCGAAACGCGGTACAAGGAGGAACACACATGTATAAACGAGCATTTTCCCTGCTGCTGGCTGTGACGCTGGTGCTGACCGCCCTGTCCGGCTTCTCCTACGGTCCGGCCCTGCAGAAATTCCCCGAGCCTGCGGCGGCCCCCGCAGCCCTGCCCGGCATCGTCGCCCCTCTGGCGGATACCTATTCCATCACCATGACCTCCACCGGCCCCGGCACGGCGGAGCTGTACGCCGACGCCGCTGGCGCAAGGGAGAGCGTTTACTTCCTGGCCGATCCGGAGCCCGGCTGCAAGGTCAGCTTCGAAAACTGTGGCTACTACATGGACCAGTATAAGATGGAGCTGCACTACATCGGCAAAAATGTCTACGAGATCGTCATGCCCGACGGCGATGTGCTGCTGGATCTTCAGTTCGTGGAGATCACCACCCCCAGCCACGACGTCAAGCTCACCATCAGCGGCGGCGGCACCGCCACCGTGGACCAGAAGACCGCGAAAAACGGCGAGAGCCTGTTCCTGGAGGCCCAGGCCGAGCCCGGCTGGTCCCTGGAATCCGTCCGGGCCCGGTCCGGAGATGTCTGGCAGGAGGGCTACTATCTCAGCAAGGGCAGCTATGAGATCTTCATGCCCGACGACGATCTGGAGATCCTGGTGGAGTTCAAGCGCAATGGTCCCTATACCGTCACCCCCGTCCTGGACACCGAGGGCGGCACCGTCACACTGAGCCACGAAAGTGCCTATGAGCTGGAGGAGATCACCGTCACCGCCGTCCCCGACCGGGGCTACCGGACCAGCTCCGTCGGCTGCCGCTTCTCCGCCGTGACCCAGCTGGACGAAAATGTCTACACCTTCTCCATGCCCCGGCTCAACGAGGAGGTCCACGCATCCTTTGAGCCCATCGTCTACCCCGTCTGCGTCACCACGGAGCTGCCCATGGGCGGCACCGCCCGGCTGGACACCGAGGGTGCCGTCATCGGCCAGACCGTCACGCTGACCTGCGAGCCCGAGGAGGGCTACCGGGTGGCCCGGATCACCGGCGCAGAGCTGACGGACAACGGCGACAATACCTACACCTTCGTCATGGAGGACGCAGCGGTGGAGCTGAGCGTCCTGTTCCTGCGGGAGAACAACCCCTTCCTGGACGTCAACGAGACGCATTTCTTCCACGATCCGGTGCTGTGGGCTTTGGAAAACAGCATCACCAAGGGCGTGGACGACACCCACTTCGGCCCCGGCGAAGCCTGCAGCCGGGCCCAGGTCGTCACCTTCCTCTGGCGCGCCGCCGGTTCCCCGGTACCCGAGACGGAGGAGAATCCCTTCACCGATGTGGCAGAGGGTATCTACTACAGTGATGCCGTCCTGTGGGCTGTGGAAAACGGCATCACCACCGGCACCTCCGAAACCACCTTCGGCCCCGGGTCGGTCTGCAACCGGGCCCAGGTCGTCACCTTCCTCTGGCGCGCCAACGGCTCCCCGGAGCCTGAGACAGAGGAGGATCCCTTCGCCGATGTGGAAGCTGGCAGCTGGTACGAGGCGCCCATCCTCTGGGCCCTGGAGAACGGCGTCACCGCCGGTACCTCCGACACGACCTTCGGCCCCGGCAGCCAGTGCATCCGGGCACAGGTCGTCACCTTCCTGTACCGGGCGGCCCAGATCCCCGAGCCCGAGCCGGAGCCCCTGCCTTTCCCGGATATCACCTGACCCTGAGGGCGCGCTGCAAAGCAGCGCGCCCTTTTTCGACAAGTCCCGGTTATGGGACATCTGGTGGGATATGATGGCAGCAACAGGGAGGAGTACCGACCGGTCGTCAGCGGAAGATCCCGCTTCCACAATTCCTTAAGAAATCTTAATTTTTCTATAGGAAATCTTTACAAACCCGACGCCCCCCAATTGTCCACGCCTACGAAGCGGCCCTCCGTCCATTGACAATCATCCGGCCCTATGCTACCATGACCCTGTAAGCAGGCTTATGGATCCCCATAAGCAGAAAATAAAAGGAGGAAACCCTATGAAAACAAAAGCTTTGGCGTTGGTCCTGGCGCTGTGCATGGTCTTTGCCATGCTGCCCGCTACCGCCTTCGCCGCCCGGCCCATGCAGGCCCTGACCCCCAGCGGCACCCCGGAGCTGATGGCCCTGCCCGAGGAGCCCGTGCAGACCAACGGCACCTACACCATCACCAAGAGCCGCACCGGCCCCGGCGTCATTCAGTCCTACCCCGCCGACTCCGCCGACGCCGGCGATGAGGTGCTGCTGCTGGCCAACCCCGACCCCGGCTACGTGGCCCTGCTGGATGACCACGGCCTGAATCTGGATCTCCAGTACATCGGCTTCGACATGTTCATCTTCACCATGCCCGCCCGGAACGTCACCCTGGACTTCTACTTCGAGGCCGCCGAGGGCACCAGCCACGACATCACCGTCAACGCCCCCGCCGAATGCAGCTGGTACCTGATGGACGAGGTCACCTCTGCCAAGCCCCTCGAGAGCGTCTACCTGATGCTGTTCAGCGACGATTCCTACACCTTCGATCCCGAAACCGCCGTCTCCGCCAACTGCGAGGACGTGTACTATCTGGGCACCCTGGATGACGAGGGCGACCAGCATGTCTACGAGATCTGGATGCCCAATTATGATCTGACCATCGACATCGACGTCACCCCCGTGGCCAAGACCTACGATGTGGACATGGCCGTCATCAACCGGGACCTGGGCTTCTGGTCCGTGGAGTCCGGCAAGACCGCCAGGGCCGGCGACACCGTCACCATCTACGCCGAGCCCGTGGCCGGCTGCAAGGTGGAGGAGATCTATGTCCAGGGCGGCCCCGCGATCAAGAGCATCGGCAACCACCGCTACACCTTCACCATGCCCGCCC
>JAFQSI010000356.1 GCA_017409645.1 Oscillospiraceae bacterium
AAGACCACCGCCGGCTCCACCGTCATCGTGGGCCGGAAGACCGTGGGCTCCTTTCCGGGCCAGCAGCCCCTGCCCAAGCGCAGAAATATCCTTCTGACCCGGCAGGACATTGCCGTTCCCGGCTTTGAGATCGCCCATTCTCCCGGGGAGGCCCTGGAGCTTTGCGGAGATGACGAGCGGGTCTTCGTCATCGGCGGCGGCAGCATCTACCGCCAGATGCTCCCGCAGTGCCGTCGGGCCTACATCACCAAGGTCCACTGCACTCCCGCGTCGGATACCTTCTTCCCGGATCTGGACGAAAGTCCGGAGTGGAAGCTGACGGAGCTTCTGGAGTCCGGCGAGGAGGACGGCGTCGCCTATGAGATGTGTCTGTACGAGCGGGTGTAATCAAATAATCACAGAAGCGCTGCGGCAAATCTGGCCGCAGCGCTTTTTGAATCAACAGACGGTCAAGTTCTGTCGGGCTGCGCGATTGTGTTCTGCTCCGCCCCATGGTAAGATAATGGCACAAGCGCTTGATATCACCTTAGGAGGAAAAACGATGGAACTTGGAAAGAAGACCTATGAGCTGCGCCGGGAAAGGGGCATCACCCAGGAGGAGCTGGCCGGGGAGCTGGGGGTTACAGCCGCGGCGGTGAGCAAATGGGAGAAGGGGGCCACGCTGCCCGATGTGCTGATGGTCTGCGCCATCGCAGACTTCTTCGGCGTCACCACCGATGCCCTGCTGGGCAGGGAACGGGAGCTGAAAAAGCTGGTGGTGATTGCCCCGGAAGCGGACAGAAAGCAGATCGAAAAAGTGCTGCGAAACCATGGCTTCTGTGCGGCCGCATGGGCAGCGGATTTTGAAGCCGCCAAAGCGTGCATGGGGGAGTGCGGTGCATTGTGTATCCTGCGGGTCAGCGCTGCCTTCATGACGGAGCAGGAAAAGCGTCAGGCAGAAAAAAGCAGCTATGGCGACTGCGTCTACGACGAGCCGGAGGACCTGCCGGGGAATCTGGATACCATTCTCGCTATGATGGAGAAGCATTTCTAAGCATAGACGCAAATAGGGAACGGCACACAGGCCGTTCCCTACATTCTATTTCAGGGCTTCAAAATTTCTGCGATGGCGGCGACCTGATCGTCGGTCAGGAACCAGGTGGCGGTCAGGTTGACGATCCGGTCCTCCCAGCAGATGTGCCAGTGGTCCCGGGACTCGGTCCGGGCATGGCGGACGTACTCGGCACCGAACAGCTCCGCGTAGTCGCCCACCTGGGTGTCGGACAGGCGGCGTGTGGACATGTGGAATTCCTCCTCCTGCTCCGTCTGGATCATGTCGTAGAAGAGGGGGCATTTGACATCCACGATGGTGTAGCTGATCCGCTCCTCCCCGGCCTCGTCCCAGTAGCGGCCGTAGGAGGACAGGGGAGAGGAGTCCTCCTCCAGGATGGTCCGTTCTGTGCTGTCGAATTCCCCCAGATCCGAGAGCATCAGGGGCAGGGATTCCGCCCGGGGCAGCTCCTCGTGAAGGGCGAAGGTGTCCATGCGCATGATAAAGAGGGACAGCAGGAGCATCATCACCAGGGTCGTGACGCCCGCAGGGACCAGGATGTTCACCCATCTGGGGGCGTTGAGCTGCTTGCACAGGCTCGTGCAGCCGCCGACGCAGGCGATAGCTGCGGCACTGACGAGAAGGACGCCGCAGGCGAAGGTCATTCCCGCCATGGCGAACAGGCTGCCCAGATAGACGGCCAGTCCCGCCAGGGCGACCCACCGGAACCACCGGTAGAACCGGTTCGCGGGAAGGGGCTCTCCGGCATCCACGGCCCGCTGGGCCTTTCGCAGCCAGCGCAGACTGTCGAGGATGAGGATCAGATACAGCACACTGACCATCGGCAGCATGGCTAAGGTGCTGACCGTAAGTCCCGAGGACAGGGTCCGGGAGGGCCATTGGAGCAGGTTTCTGCCGTGCATATAGAATTGGAGCAGGTACAGGACGATCAGCAGGAGGTACGGGGGGAAGAAATGCTTCGTCATGGTCCTGCGGATGTTCTGCAGCCGCTGATTCTCGTCCGTCTCCAGGGGCGTGGCGTCCGGATCCTCGTTGCGGAAGACCTGGAGCTGGGCGGCGGTCGTCACCCGGATCCAGCCCGCCTGGGCGCACAGGTCCGCCAGATCCTCCTCGGCCTCCGTGGGCCGGGAGTTGAAGGCGGAGGCGGCGGGGGAGTAGGTCACCTCGTAGCGGACATTCTTCGGCTCGCCCCGACAGAATTTCCACAGGATGGTGCCAGCCTTCTCCAGATGCCAGCCCTTCGCGGCCTGGTCCGACAGAAAGCGCTCGATGTAGGGATAGTCATAGAGATATGCGTCAATAAGACGGTATGTTACATCCTTCATTTCAGTTCCTCCTTTCAGGGGGCCAGCCTTTCGGCGGCGACGGCGATCTGCTCCGGGGTCAGGTCCCAGCTCAGGTGCAGCTCCACGACACGGTCGTCGTAGAAGATCAGCCAGCTGTTGTCCATACGGATGACGGAATCCGCGCCCCAGGGGGTGGGGTC
>JAFQSI010000357.1 GCA_017409645.1 Oscillospiraceae bacterium
CGATTCCATGGCGCTGAGGATGTCGGTCGTCATGACCAGCTCTGCGCCGTCGGTCAGCAGGAACACCTCGCTGTCCCTCCCCTGCCGCCGGATGCACCGGATGGGTCGGGCCTCGGGGCCCTCGTAGCGCATGCGCAGCTCTGCACCGCCCCAGACGGACATGCCTCCGTCCCGGTACAGCAGGTCCCCCTCCGGCTCCGGCAGGGCCCGGCAGCAGTGCAGCTGAAGGGTATGGTCCCAGGGGGCATCAGCCGGTGCGGCAAACTGCCACAGCACCGACTCCGCCGGCAGCTCCGTGCCCACGGGCAGGATCACCCGCCAGGTGATCCCGGCAAAGGAAAACCGATGTTCCATGGCTCATTCTCCCCAGTGGGCCCGGATGAAGCTGCAGCTGGCCGGGTCGTAGTGCCCCGCCGGGACCGTCACCGTCTCCCCGGCCGCCAGGCCCTGGGAGATGGTCACCCGGTAGGTGATGCCGCCGTAGTAGACATCGGCAGCGCTGTTCTTGTAATAGATGCAGACCGGTCCGGCGATGGCCGCGCCGGTCCGGTTTGTCACGGTGATCCGGCCTTCCTCGCCCTGAAGCTCCAGTGTCTCCGGTGCCGGATCCACGCTCTCCTCGAAAAAGACCACGTCCCGGGCCTGGGCCAGCTGGACAGACTCCCCGTTATACACTCTGCGGCTTCGCTCGAGCAGCACCGCCCGGCTCCCCGCCGGGAGGTCGGTGACCTCAAATACCGCCGTCCCGCCGCCGCAGGTCACGTCGATCCGGGCCAGCTGCAGGCAGCGGTCCGAATCATTGCGCAGCAGCATCATCATCACATCCTGGACGATGTCATCGCTGCCGTCCTCCATGTAAACGCCGCTGTAGCCGTCCAGCCGCTCGATCACCAGTCCCTGGCCCAGGCTGAGTTCCGCACTGTCCCGGATGGTGACGGTGGGCATTGGCTCCGCAGCCGGGGGCGCTTTCGGCTCCCGGGTCAGCAGCACGGCAGCCACCACCGCCAGGACCGCCGCAGGCAGCAGCCACAGCAGCTTTCCGTTCCGATTGTTTTGTTGATTCATGGATACTCTCCGATCACATTCGAAAACCGCACCGCCGGGGGTGCGGTTTTCAATTTTTATGAGCTGAACAGGCGGTTTGCGTCGGTGAACACGTGGTAGCACAGGCCGTTGAAGGCTCCGGAGTCATCCACCTTCTTGGTGCAGCCTGAAACCACATCCGTAAAGACCACGTCCATACCGAAATCCATGCCGCACTGATTCGCAGAGGGCAGGCCCGTCGACACGCCGCAGCTTCCTGCGATGGCGGTACTCAGGGTGAAATCCTCATAGACGATATCCGGCCGGGTATATTCTCGTTTCACGTTTAATCCTCCTTGTGGTCCCCTGCCGCCGGTCCGGCGGACCGGCGGGGAAGGGACCCTAACTGGTGCTTACTTGGTATATGCACGATAGAGGAAGGTGACGACCTGGCCTCTGGTGCAGGTAAGGGCGGGACCAAAGCTGTTCGCGGCCACGCCGTGGGTGATATCATGCTCCACGGCCCACAGCGTTGCCTTCTCATAGAAGCAGCCCGCCGCAACATCCGCGAAGGGATGTTCGGACACGCCCGGCTCCGGAGAACCGGCGGCACGCCACAGGAACGTGACTGTCTCGGCGCGGCTGCACACACCCTCAGGTGCGAAGTGGGTGTCATCCACGCCCTTGGTGATGCCGTTTTCCAGGGCCCACAGCATCGCCTTGTAGTAGAAGCTGCCGGCCTGTACATCTGTAAAGGTATGCTTGACGGTGTTGGGCTCCGGGCAGCCGGCGGCGCGCCACAGGAACGTGACCACCTGGGCCCGGTTACAGACCCGACCGGGACCGAAGTGGGCCTCGTCCACGCCCTTGGTGATGCCGCTGCGCAGCGCCCACAGGACACTGTCGTAGTAGAAATCGCCCTCGTGGACATCCTGGAAGGGATTCACGGGTGCAGGCGCCACAGCCGCCAGGGCCAGGGCCGCGGTGTCGCGGCTGACACAGAACCGCTGGGTCATCATCTCCAGCTCGCTCTGACCCTCGGTCAGGACAACGGGCCTGGTGTGGGTCATCTTGATATTGGTCACGGACAGGATCCCCTCGCCGGAGCTGACGATGACGATGGCCTTGCTGCCGCGCAGGGCGGTGATGTCATAGTACAGGTCCGTTGCGGTGGCGATGGACGCTGCCGCGGAATCGCTGCCCAGGGCGTAGGTCTTTCTGCCGCCGGCATCCAGGCCGTAGACCTGGACCTTTGCGGTGCCGCCCACGCTCTTCAGAGCCAGATGGATGTTCTGCACGTTCTGGCCGTCCAGTGCCAGCGCGAAGGACACGCCCTGACCGGAAGCCAGATACAGCTCGTTGTTGGGGCCGAAGTTGGCGTAGTCTGCGATGGCGGCGTTTTGGCCGTCGGTGGGATCGGTGAAGATGCCGCCGTCCTCGCCGCTGGCGCTGTCGTCGGTCAGA
>JAFQSI010000358.1 GCA_017409645.1 Oscillospiraceae bacterium
AAGTGGGTCGCATCGATGCCCTTGGTGATGCCGTTCTCCAGGGCCCACAGGACTGCCTTGTGGTAGTAAATGCCATCGGCCACATCCACGAAGGGATTCTCGGTGGACTCAGGCTCGGGAGAACCGGCGGCACGCCACAGGAAGGTGACGACCTGGGCACGGGTGCAGGCAGCCTCGGGACCGAAGTGGGTGTCGTCCACACCGTTGGTGATGCCGTTCTCAACGGCCCACATCACGGGATCATAGAAGTAGATGCCCTCGGGAACATCCACGAAGGGACTGTCGGAGGGAGCCTCCTCGGCTGCACCGCAGCGGGTGCAGACGCCGTCGACGAAGTCATGGCCCAGAGCGGGAATGGTGACAGTCTCACGGGAAACCTCCTCGCCGCACTCGGCGCAGTAGACCACGGAGTCGTAGGAACCGGTGGTGGTGCAGGTGGCATCGACCTCGTTCTCACGGACAGCCTCACCGGGAACATGCTCGCACTCGTCGAGGGTGATCTTGGTCACGCGGATGGGCTGGACCTCAGCGATGGCTGCGAAGCCGCCCTGGCCCTGCATGACAGAGATCTCGATGTAGCGGGCGTCCACATTGTCGGCCAGAGTCTGGATGGTCCAGGCAGCGCCGGTGCGGTTGGCCTGGGGCACCTCAACATTGTTGCCGGAGGCAATGACATTGCCATCCTCGTCCATGATGCGGTAGCTGTAGACCTGAACGATGCCGTTGTTGGCGCTGGGACGCTGCTGGAACTTGAAGCCGCCGATGGACACGGTGGCGCCCAGATCCACGGTCAGAACAGCGGGGTTGCTGGCGCTGACGCCGCCGGCCCAGTTGGAGTGCCAGAAGGTGGAGCTGTTGCCGTCAACGGCAGCCAGAGGATCGCCGTTGGGGGCAGTCTCGCTGCCGATGGCGTCGGTGTTGGCGGTGGCGGAGATGTTGGGATACTCGCTTCTGTCGATGTCGTTGACCAGGGTGTCGACGACAGTGAAGGTGAAGGTCTCGGTCTTGCCGGAGGGGAAGGTGGCGGTCAGGACGGTGGTGCCTGCGCCGATGGCCTTGATGGTGTTGTTAGCCTGATCCAGCTCCACAACGCCCTCAACGCTCATGGTCCAGGTGATGGTATCCAGGCTGCTGCCGTAGATGGAAGCAGTCTCGCCCAGGAGCAGATCGGTGGCGCTGACGGTGACGATCTCGGCGCTCTCCAGCTCGGTGATCTTCAGGTTGTCCAGGATGAAGTCCACATCGCCGGTGGCGGTATTGGTGCCGCAGCGGCTGCCGTTCATGTACAGGCCGATCCAGGTCTGGCCGGAGCCGGAGCCGACGACCTCCATGGTGGCATGGGCAGTGGTGCTGGCGGTGGGCAGGTACTCGGTGGGAACATTGTAGGTCTTGCCGTCGCCGACGACCATCTGGTAGCCGGAGGAGACGGTCTGGTAGTCGAACTCGACCTGGTAGGCCTTACCGGCCTCGAAGCGGAAGTTCTGGGGGATGGTCTGGTAGACGATACCGGTGATGTTGGTGTGGTGCTTCAGAGCCCACTCGCCATCGATGACGTCGTCCACAGCCTTGCCGTTCCAGCCGCGGTCGGTGAAGGGGGAGTTGTCCTGGGACAGGTGGGTACGGGAATCGCCGCCTGCGTTGTAGGTCAGGACGAAGGGATACAGGCCCTGGACCACGGACTCGAAGCCCTGCTCGAAGGAGCCGTCGGCCTTGTAGTTGTCCAGAGTCTGGTGGACAACGCGGATGTCGTCCATGGTGGTGTAGCCGGAGCCGGCCTCACGGGACAGGGTCAGAGTTGCAGTCTCGCTCTCAGCGACGAAGGTGACCAGCATACGCTGCATGTTGGTGCCATGCTCGGAGTCGCAGGAGATGGTGTTGCGGACGATGGAGCGGTAGGTGTAGGAGGTGGACTCCTTGGAACCGGCATCGACGGTGATGGCGGCCTTGGCGTCGGACTCGTTGGCGACGTAGATCTCAGCAACGTAGTTCTCGCCCACGGTCAGGCCGGAGATGGTGGTGGAAACAGCGATATCCTTGTCGGTGTTGGACAGGTACAGCTGCTGGTCGCCCAGGCTGGTGACGTTGATCTCAACGCCCTCAGCGTTGATGTCGCCGGACCAGTCAGCGGCGTCCAGCTTGGCGCCGTCGGCGTAGCCGTTGAAGCCGGGATCGACCACGTAGTCCATCTCGCCGAAGTCAGCGACCAGCTCCTTGGCCTGCTCGCCCTTGACCACGACATAAGCGACGGAAGCTTCAGCGGTCAGGGTGACGGAGCCGTTCTCAACGGCAACGATCTGCTCGTCCACACGGCCCTGATCGGTCAGCTTGTAGACATAAACGTTCTCCAGAGCTGCCCAGTCATCCTGCAGCTCCCAGGTGGTGGTGCCGCCGTCCAGATTCCAGTGGTACAGCTTCTCCTCGCCGTTCTGGTTGTCGATCCAGGGCAGCAGGTAGACAGACTCGTTGACGTCGGTGTTCAGAACGACCTTGCCGTTCAGGGTGATGACG
>JAFQSI010000359.1 GCA_017409645.1 Oscillospiraceae bacterium
ATCCTCAAGGATCTTGGAGATGGCAGCCCGGGACTCCTCGGCGGACTTCTTGCCGATGTCGGGCTTGGAGCCGGCGCCCATGCCGCCGGTCAGCTTCTCGCCGATCTGCAGCTTGTTGGGGCAGGTGGACTTGTTCAGATCCTGCTTGTCGGTATTGATGACGATGAAGTCGACGCCGTTGACCTCGGACTCCAGCATACGATTGATGACATTGTTACCGGCGCCGCCGACGCCAATGACCTTGATCTTGACGACGCGATCCTGGAACATTTCAGACATAATGAATCCTCCTATGTATATTGGGGTTGGCCATGCGGCCGCAATTTACATTGATACTCATATATTCTAACGTGAAAATCGGATTTGGTCAATAGAAAATCTTCTTTTTCTTGAAAGAATTTGTAAACATTTGCGATTCGGTCACCGCGCAGGGGTGAAAATGGCGTCCTCGGAGTACTCCAGAGTCAGATCCAGCTCACCGTTCTGGGTTCCCTCCAGCTTTTCCGCTGCGGCAGCCAGGTAGCGGATCTTGTATTCCATGCGCTGGGCATTGCCCAGACGGACGGTAAGCAGCTGGGGGTATTCCAGCCGCAGCTGTGCCGCATCGGACACATCGATGATGGCGATCTCGCCGATGATCCGGCTGCGCTCCAGCTCGGTCATGATGGTGATCAGCGCCTGAAGCTGCTCGTCCGCCTCGGTCTGATCCCGGGTCACGCCGGTGCCCTCGTCGGGGTCGATGATCTGGCCGGGGACAGCCTGGACCGTCTGCCCCGCCTGGGGCGCACGGATGGTCAGACCCTCCACACGGGTATAGCCCATGGCCTGCTCCAGCGTCACCTGCTCCACGGCCCGGCCGGAGGAGGAGATGAGCCACCAGGCGGAGTTCTCATCCTCGATGGAGTAGGTCACCTGCAGCTCCGTCACCTGGATCTCCACGGTGCCGGGGAGCCGGACGTCGACCTTGACCTCATCCACATACGGAAGCTCCGAAATGATGCGGCTGGCCACCCGTGCCTCGCCGATGGAGAGCAGGGCGTCGCCTGCATTGACTCCGGAGGCCTGCCGGATCATCCAGGGGGTGTATTTTTCCGCACCGGCCACCGTGACCGTCTCCACCCGGAAAAAGACCGACAGTCCCATGAACACCGCCGCGACCACGGCGGCCATGCTGACCAGCTTCCACAGGAAGCTGCCCCGGCGCAGCTGCTTCGGATTCGTGTAGACCACCGCCGGGATCTCCTCCCGGGGCGGACGGATCACCCGCTGCTGTCTGGGCGGATTCTTGGCCTTGGCCCTGCGGCGCTGCTGGATGCGGCGGCGGCGCTCCTCCCGGTCCGGCGTATCGGGTGCGCCGGTCTTCCGGCGGCGCGCCGGTGCTGCCTTTCCGGCTTTGGCCGGCCGCTTCGCAGGCTGTGCGCTGCGGCGTTTCTTCTGTTTCGTATCCATTTGGTTCCCTCCGGGGCTTACTTCTTAGCCAGCTCGGTGATGATGTCGCAGATGCGGTCGGCGGAGTCGGGCATGGAGGACTCCATCAGCGCCCGGCGCATGGCCTGGTAGCGCTCCTTGTCCCCCAGCAGGCTCACGACCTCGTCATAGAGCCGCTGGCCGGTGCAGTCGCGCTCCAGCAGCAGCACACAACCGCCCCGGCCCTCGACGATCCGGGCGTTCTTCTCCTGGTGGTTGTCGGTGACATTGGGGGACGGGATCAGGATGCAGGGGGTGCCGGAGACGGCGATCTCATTGCAGCTGGAGGCACCGGCCCGGCTGATGAAGACGTCGGCGGCAGCCATCAGCGTGGGCATATTGTAGATATACTCCCGCATGTCGATGCTCGTCTGCTTCTCCAGCTCCACGCCCTTGCTCCTGACCAGCTCCGGCATCCACTCCCAGCCGTAGGAGCCGGTGGCGTGGATGTGCTGGAAGGGCAGGCCGTTCTCCGTCTCGATCTTCATGAAGTCGGCGATGGCCTCGTTCATGGCCTTGGCGCCCAGGGAGCCGAAGGCGGAGACGACCAGGGGCCGCTCATCCAGACCCAGCTCCCGTCTGGCGTCCTCCCGCCGGGTGTCCCGGAATTCGGACCGGACGGGCATGCCCACGCAGGTCACCTTGTCCTGCTGCTTGTAGGCCTTGCCGCTCTCGGCAAAGTTCACCAGGATCCGGTCCGCGCCGCCGGCAGCCAGCCGGGTGGCCAGACCCGGCACCGCATTGGCCTCGTGGACGCAGGTGGGGATCCCCATTTTGCTGCCCATGAACAGGGCGGGGAAGCTGGCATAGCCGCCGGTGCCCACGATCACATCGGGCTTGAATTCCCGGATGATTTTCCGGGCGCCGTTCAGGGCGGAAACGATCCGGCCCACGCCCTGGACATTGCGCTTGAGGTTCTGCAGGTTCGGCTTCCGGTAGAAGCGGGAGCCGGGCAGGCAGCGGATCTCGTAGCCGGCCTTGGGGACCAGACGCTCCTCCATCTCGCCGACGCAGCCGACGAAGAGGATGTTGACATCCGGATCCCGGCTTTTCAGGGTATTGGCCAGGGCGATGGCGGGATTGATGTGGCCGCCGGTGCCGCCGCAGGTAAAGATCACGTTCATAAGACTTCCTCCTGTAATTTAGCCTCCTCCCGCTGCCGGGAGATGCCGAGAATCACACCCATTTCCCCCAAATTCACCGCCAGCGCCGTTCCCCCGTAGGAGAAAAACGGCAGGGCGATGCCGGTGGAGGGCAATAAATTAGTCACAACACACAGGTTCAGGACCGTTTGAACTGCCATCAGCGTGGTCAGGCCCGCGGCCAGCATGGATGAAAACCGGTCCCGGGCATGCAGCGCGATGTGGTAGCCCCGCAGGATCAGCAGCGCAAACAGCACCATGATCCCCAGCGCCCCCGCAAGCCCCAGCTCCTCGCAGACGATGGCAAAAATATAGTCGTTGTATTGAAAGGGCAGGTACAGGTATTTCTGTCTGCTCCTGCCCAGGCCCAGGCCGAACACGCCGCCCGAGCCGATGGCGTACAGAGATTGCAGGATCTGATAGCCCGTGTCCCTGGGATCCGACTCCGGGTCCAGCCAGGCCGTGACCCGGTCCCCGGCGTAGCCCATGAAGGTGATGTACACCAGCACGAAGCACACCGCCAGTCCTGCGCCCATCAGAAGGTATTTCATCCGGGTCCCGGACAGGAACATCATCACCACCGCCACCATGCCGATGAGCAGAATGGCGGACAGGTGCTTCTCCAGCGCCAGGGGCACCAGGATGCCCAGCAGCGC
>JAFQSI010000360.1 GCA_017409645.1 Oscillospiraceae bacterium
CAGAGGCGACGCCGAAGGAGTTGGTGTAGGAGCCGGGGGAGCCGCCGGTGTGGAAGGAGACACCGTCGTTGTACAGGTAGGGGCTGGCGGAGGACTCGGCCCAGTAGCCGGAGTTGCCGGCAGACATGACGACCACGGTATCGGTGGTGGCCATGAACTCCAGCAGATCGGCAAACATGGTGTTGCTGCTGGTGCCGGGGGCGCCGGAGCCCAGGGACAGGTTGACGCTGTCGCAGCCCAGCCAGATGGCGTCCTCGATGGCGGCGAAGTAGTCAGAATCGAAGGGACCGGCGGCGTTGCCGAAGACCTTCATGGTGATGATCTGGGCATCGGGAGCCACACCGCTCATGCGGACAGTGTCACGGGCATCAGAGTAGTCCGCGCCGGTGTCGATGTAGCGGTTGGCGGCGGCGATACCGGCAACATGGGAGCCGTGGGAGCCCTGGTTGTCCCAGTCGTGGTCCACGGTCAGGTTGCAGTCGACATAGTTGGCGGCGAAGGGCAGCTTCTCGTTGAGATAGTAGGCTGCGGCGGGAACGCCGATGCGCTCGGTGGCGTTCAGGTTGTCCAGAACGGCATTGATGTCATTGGCATCCAGCAGATCCAGGGAGGCAACATACTCCTCAACGCTGACGCCCCTGGCGGCAGCGTTCTGCTCCAGGGCGTACAGGTACGCACCGTTGTCGAAGGACTGGTGGTCGGTGTCCGTACCGGTGTCGATGATGGCGACCCGGGTACCGGCGCCGGTCAGGCCGGTCTGCCAGACGGCGGGGGTGCCGATCATACCGGCGGAGGTGTACATGTTGGGCTCCACCTTCTCGGCGTCGTCCAGTGCATACTGGCGCTCGAGGACAACATCCTTGACGCCGTCAACGGCCTTCACGGCGTCGAGCTTGCCGTAGGGGACATTGGCGGAGATGATGTTGCTGGCCAGAGTCAGGTTCCAGACCACGTCCAGCTTCCTGCCGCCCAGGGCCTGGGCAGAAATGGTCTTGGCCATGGTCTGCTGGACCTTCTGCAGGTCCTGATCATAGGCCCGAGCAGCGGCGTTGGAGCCGATGCTCTCGGTGGAATAGCCCGCCTTCAGGGTCGGTGCGTCCTCCAGAACGATGGACACACGGACCATGTCCGTGGGCTTGTGGGCAGTCTGCCCGTGGATCTCGTCGGCGGCAAGACGGTCGGTCTTGTCCCAGGAGACATCCACATCGACCTTCTCCCAGCGCAGGCCTGCGGGGGCAGCGGAAACGGCGGGGAACAGGCCCAGCACCATCACGGCTGCCAGGACCAGGCTGAGGATCCGGTTGCACAGATGCTTCTTCATTGATATCTCTCCTTTTTATGGATTTTGCCCGGTCAGGTCGGGCTGCCTATATGAAAGCGGACTCGTTCGCCCAATCATATACAAACAACAAATTGTGGAAACTCCCCCATTATAATGCAGTATTCCCTAAATTACAAGAGTGCGCGTGCATTTTCTGGAAATTTATCCTGCATAACTGTATTGTCAGCTTTGTCCAGCAGGAGTACCCGCACCCCGGAGCCGGTATTCGGCGGGGCACAAAATCTGATTGTATCAAATCTGCGCAGGAAATGGACAAATGTCCTCACACGGTGGCTTGACAGGAATATTTATCACGTATATAATGAATACGCCATTTTTTGAAAGAAAGGAAGTGTTTCCATGAGAAACGCAAGCAAGCTGCTGGCCCTGGTGCTGGCATGCGTCATGGTCCTGGGCCTGTTCCCCGTCGCCTCCGCCCAGACCATCCACACCCACGGCATCGAGGAGTACCCCGAGCTGAACCTGAACGAGGAGACTCTCGTGGCCATCAGCGAATCCGGCATGACCGTGTACATGCGCTACACCCCCGAGGTGACGGCTGAGTACACCTTCAAGTCCATCGACGCCCATCAGGATGACCCCCAGGGCTACCTGTATGACGCCGACATGAACCTGCTGGCCTCCCACTACGACAACGGCCCCATCGACTTCAACTTCACCCTGACCTACGAGCTGGAGGCCGGCAAGACCTATGTCTATGCCGTGAACCTGTACAACCAGTATTATATCCGCGACATTCTGGTCATTCTGACCGCCGATCTGCCCGCCGAGCATAACTACGTGGGTGTGGTCACCACCGAGCCCACCTGTGAGTCCGACGGCGTCATGACCTACACCTGCACCGAGTGCGGCGACAGCTACACCGAGGTCATCCCCGGCGGCCATGTCTTCGAGAACGGCTTCTGCACCCGCTGCGGCGCAGAGAACATCATCACCGGCGTCTGCGGCGACGAGCTGACCTGGACGCTGAACGGTACCGGCGTTCTGACCGTCTCCGGCACCGGCAGCATGTACGACTTCTCCTACCACTACGAGCCCATGATCCCCTGGGCTGACCAGATGGAGCAGATCCAGTCCGTGGTCATCGGCGACGGCGTCACCTCCGTGGGCAACTTTGCCTTCTCCAACGCCTCCAACCTGACCTCCGTCACCCTGCCTGACTCCCTGACCACCATCGGCGAGAGCGCCTTCCGCAACTGCGGCCAGCTGGCTGATGTGGCCTGGGGCAGCGGCCTGACCACCGTCAAGGGCTTCGCCTTCATGAACTGCTACGCCCTGACCGCCGCCGATCTGGGCGACAGCATCCAGACCATCGGCAACTCCGCCTTCTATGCCTGCTCTGCCCTGGAGGATGTGGACCTGGGCGATAGCCTGATCGCCATCGACACCCTGGCCTTCTCCGCCTGCACCAGCCTGAAGACCATCACCATGCCCGACACCGTGGAGGGCATGGGCACCGACGTGTTCAACGGCTGCACCGCCCTTGAGTCCGTCAAGCTCTCCGACGGTCTGAAGGACCTGCCCGCCTACACCTTCAACGAGTGTTCCTCCCTGGTGGATGTGACCATGCCTCAGTATGTGTCCACCATCGGCACCCGCTGCTTCTACCTCTGCTCCAGCCTGGAGACGGTCCAGCTGCCCTTCTCCATGATCGCCATCGGCGATGACGCCTTCGGCCACTGCACCAGTCTGAAGGACATCCAGCTGCCCATGGCTCTGAGCTATGTGGGCTACTTCGCCTTCAACGGCTGCACCAGCCTGACCAGTGTGGAGTTCCCTCCCAACCTGACCTACTTCACCGGCGGCTGCTTCTATGACTGCACCGGCCTGACCGAGCTGGTCTTCCCCGAGGCCACCACCTATGTGGACGACGATGCCTTTGCAGGCTGCACCAATGTCAGGAAGATCGTCTTCACCGGCAGCCTGCCCACCATCCTGGGTGCCTTCATCGGCATCGAGGCCGACGCCTGGTATCCCGCCGGTGATGAGACCTGGACCTCCGACGCCCTGCTGAACTACGGCGGCACCCTGACCTGGCACGCCATGTGCGAGGAACACAGCTTCGGCAAGTGGACCCCCGTTGTGGGCGCCACCTGCACCGAGTCCGGTATCGACGAGCGCGTCTGCGCCGACTGCGCCTGGACCGAGGAGCGCGTCTCCGAGCCCCACGGCCACTTCTGGGATGACGGCGAGGAGAACGAGGACGGCGAGATGGTCTACACCTGCCTGCTCTGCGGCGAGACCACCGGCGAGAAGCCCTTCGTCAACCCCTTCACCGACGTTCCCGAGGGCTCCTTCTGCTATGATGCCGTCCTGTGGGCAGTGAAGGAGGGCATTACCGATGGCACCTCCGAAACCACCTTCAGCCCCCTCGAGAAGTGCAAGCGCGCCCATGTGGTCACCTTCCTGTGGCGTGCCGCCGGCTCCCCCGAGCCCAAGACCACCGTCAATCCCTTCACCGATGTGCCCGAGGATGCCTTCTACTACAAGGCCGTCCTGTGGGCCGTGGAGAACAAGATCACCGAGGGCACCTCTGAGAACACCTTCTCCCCCGCCGATGACTGCATGCGCGTCCATGTTGTCACCTTCCTGTATCGCGCCATGGGCAAGCCCCCGGTCAACACGACCACCAGCCCCTTCTCCGACGTCCCCGCCGACAGCTGGTTTGCCGCTCCCGTGCTGTGGGCCGTGGAGAACGACATCACCAACGGCACCTCCGACACCACCTTCAGCCCCGATGCTATCTGCAACCGCGCTGAGGTCGTCACCTTCCTGTACCGCGCCTACAACAAGTAACTGCATAATGCAGAATGCATAATGCAGAAATGACCCCCTGATGCAACGCAGGCCCGCCTTTCGGCGGGCCTGTCAGCGTGTCGAAAAAGGTACTCGTAGGGGCGATCCTTGATCGCCCGCAGATTTTGTAAAGCAAAATCTGTCGCCGTAAGGCGAAAACAGGCTTATTTTCCTTCGGAAAATCCGAAAAA
>JAFQSI010000041.1 GCA_017409645.1 Oscillospiraceae bacterium
GAGGGCGTGAACAATGTCAGCAACCTGCCCACGGCGGCGGTTTCCATCAGCTTCCCGAAGCTCGCGACCCGGGAATTCACCGTGTCTGAGTTCGAAGCCCTGAATCTGGCTCCGGGCATGACCTGGGAGCCTCTGACGAAGCAGCTGATCATCACGGTCCGGGGCCTGAAATCGGAGATCCAGCGGCTGGGTGCCGCGGACATCATTGTCCAGGTGGATCTGGCCGGGGTGGAGAACACCGCCGCGGTGGAGCCGATCATCCGCTTCCCCGTCAGCTACGAAAGTCTCGGCGAGGTGGGCAGCTACAGCATCTCT
Organism: Oscillospiraceae bacterium; assembly: GCA_017409645.1. Lineage (GTDB taxonomy): Bacteria > Bacillota > Clostridia > Oscillospirales > Oscillospiraceae > Faecousia. The sequence continues at coordinate 316 of JAFQSI010000041.1, forward strand.
GTGCAGGTCACACCGGAGCCCGCGACCCCGGAGGAATGATATGGAACAAATCGTAAGGGTCCACCGACTGCATCCGGACGGCAGGGCGGACATCATCCTGGTCCGGGAAAGCGCCTGCTCCGGCGACTGCCACAAGTGCAGCGGCTGCGGCGCCCAGAAGGAGACGATGATCGTCACCGCAGACAATCCCATCCGGGCGGATGTGGGGGACTTCGTCACATTGTCCTCGGACACCGGCTCCGTCATGAAGGCGGTGGCCGCCGTGTATCTGGTGCCCATGGTGCTGTTCTTTGCGGGCTATGCCCTGGGCGCAGCGCTGGGCTGGAGCGGCGTCCTGATGGGCGGCCTGGGCTTTTTCCTGGGCGTGGCCTTCGCGGTCTGGTTCGACCGCCACACCGCCCAAAAGGGCGAAGCAGTATACACCATTACGGGCTATGCCCCCGGACAGGGACATGCCTGACAGGAGAGGTAGAATATGGTTAAGAGTATGACTGGCTACGGCCGCGCCGTGGAGACGGTGAACGGCCGGGAATTTACCGTGGAGATCCGCAGCGTCAACAATCGCTATCTGGACTGCACCGTCAAGCTGCCCCGCAGCTTCTCCTTCGCGGAGGAGGCGGTCAAGGCCGCCGTCAAGGCTGCCGTGTCCCGGGGTAAGGTGGACGTGTACATCACCGTCCGCTCCGAGACGGAGGCGGATGTCCAGGTCACCCTGAACAAGCCCGTTGTCGAAGGGTATCTCGCCGCCATGCGGCAGATGGTGGCCGAGTACGGCGTCGCCGACGACATCAGCGTCTCCGTGCTTAGCCGCATGAGCGACGTGTTCGTGGTGGATAAGCCCAAGGCGGACGAGGATCAGCTGAAGGCGGATCTGCTGAGCGTGGTGGACAAGGCCCTGGCTGCCTATGACCAGATGCGCATCACCGAGGGCCTGGCCCTGGAGAATGACCTGCGCAGCCGCGCGGCCACCATCCTGGAGCTGGTGGCCCAGGTGGAGGAGCTGAATCCCAGGACCGTCTCCGATTACCGAAAGCGCCTGGAGGAGAAGATGCGGGAGGTCCTGGAGAACAAATCCATCGACGAGAGCCGCATCCTGACCGAGGCCGCCATCTTTGCAGACAAGGTGGCCGTGGACGAGGAGACTGTCCGCCTGCGCAGCCATCTGGAGCAGATGGACGCCATGCTCTCCGGCAGCGGCGGCATCGGCCGGAAGCTGGACTTCCTGCTGCAGGAGATGAACCGGGAGGCCAACACCACCGGCTCGAAATGCTCCGACGTCAAGGTGGCCCGGATCGTGGTGGACATCAAGGCGGAGCTGGAAAAGATCCGCGAGCAGACCCAGAATATCGAATGAGGTAACAAATGAAGCTCATCAACATAGGCTTTGGCAATCTGGTGGCGGCGAACCGGCTGCTGGCAGTGGTCAGCCCGGACTCTGCGCCCATCAAGCGCGTGATCCAGGAGGCCCGGGACCGGCAGATGCTCATCGACGCCAGCTTTGGGCGCAAGACCGCATCGGTGCTGCTGATGGACACGGACCACGTGATCCTGTCGGCCATGACCCCCGAGGTCATCGGCCAGCGCAGCGGCGAGCAGCTTCGCAGATATGAGGAGGATGAAATTTGAGTAAGATCATCGTTTTCTCCGGTGCCTCCGGCGTCGGAAAAAGCACCGTTTTGAAGCTGGTCATGGCCGCAAGACCGGACCTGCGCTTCTCCGTCTCCGCGACCACCCGGGCACCCCGGGAGGGTGAGGTGGACGGCGTCAGCTACTTTTTCGTCACCCGGGAGGAATTCCAGGGGATGATCGACCGGGGCGAGCTGCTGGAATACGACGAGCATTTCGGCAATCTCTACGGCACCCCCATCAGCCAGGTCACCAGCGGCGGCAACGTGGTCCTGGATATCGAGCCCAACGGCGCCTTCAATGCCCGAAAGGCCAATCCCAAGGCGATGCTGATCTTCATCACGCCCCCCTCCATGGAGGAGCTGGAGCGCCGGCTGCGCAGCCGCGGCGATACGCCGGAGGACCAGATCGCAGACCGGCTGGAGCGGGCCAGATGGGAGATCGCCCAGAGCCCCAAATATGACCACGTGGTGGTCAACGACGAGCTGGACCGCTGTGTCCGGGAAATTTTGGATATCATCGCCGAATAAGCGGCTGATACATAGACAACACTATCTTTTACCAGATCATTTGGAGGAATTTGATTATGCTGTACCCCCCTATTGCTGACCTGCTGGAGCAGGTGGATGGACGTTATCTGCTGGTCAACGTGGTCGCCAAGCGCGCCCGTCAGATCGCCCTGGAGGCCAATGAGTTCGGCGAGGAGCTGCCCGAGAAGCCCGTCACCATGGCCATCAAGGAGGTCGCCGACAGCAAGCTGACCGCCACTCTGAAGGAAGAGTATCTGAAGTAATTGTGCCGTGCGGGAAAGGAGGGGTCTTGTTTGATCGCAAAAATCGCGGTGCGTGCTGCCCGGTTCAGTATCGACAAGCCCTATTCCTACCGCTTCGGCCCGGACATGACCCTGGTCCCCGGCGTTCGGGTGATGGTCCCCTTCGGCAGCGGCAACCGCCGCACCGAGGGCGTGGTCCTGAGCGTGGAGACGGGGGACGAAACGAACCTGAAGGGCGTGCAGCAGCAGCTCGATGCCGAGCCGCTGATCTCAGAATCCATGCTGCGGCTGGCAGCCTTCCTCCGGGAGCGGTATTTCTGTACCTTTCTCGACGCCCTGCGGGCCATGGTCCCCGCGCCGCTGTGGTTCAACCGCCTGGAGCGGTTCCGGCTGGCTGAGGGCAGACCCTGGGAGGGCAAGACCACCCGGCAGCCGGACGCCCCGGCGATTCTGGAATTTCTGGAAAGCTGCGGCGGCGAGAGCGATGCCGAGCAGCTGAAGACCGTGGTGGCCGACGAGGAGGCCCGGGAGAAGGCCCTGGGCTATCTGCTGAAAAAGAAATGGATCACCACCGAATCGGACTTCCTGCGCAGAACCGGCGAAAAGTCGGAGCAGATCGCGACGCTGGCCGCGTCTGCGGAGGAAGCCCTGGCCTTTGCCGCCAGCCGCGGCAGGGGAGCCGCCATGCAGAAGGCGGTGCTGGAGCTGCTGTGCAGCGTCGGCAGCGCGGCGGTGAAGGACATCTGCTACTATACCGGCGCATCTGCCCAGACGGTGAAGCGGCTGGCGGGTCTGGGCTATCTGACCCTAAGCACCCGGCCGGTTTTGCGGTGCCGTCAGATCGTCCCGGCGAAGCTGGAGGGACCGCTGGTCCTGAACGAAGAGCAGGCCGCAGCCTTCGAGGGGTTGTGGGAGCAGGCCTGTCAGGAAAAGCCCGGCGTGGCGCTTCTGCACGGCGTCACCGGCTCGGGAAAGACCTCCGTCTATTTAAAGCTCATCGAACGGTGCCTGGAAAGCGGGAAAAGCGCCCTGCTGCTGGTGCCGGAGATCGCCCTGACGCCCCAGCTGCTGAGCGTCCTGGCGGCCCATTTCGGGCAGCAGGTGGCGCTGCTCCACAGCTCCCTGAGCGCTGGCGAGCGGACGGACCAGTGGAAGCGGCTGAATTCCGGCGACGCGAGGGTTGCCGTCGGCACCCGTTCAGCGGTGTTCGCGCCCTGCCGGGATCTGGGGCTGATCATCCTGGACGAGGAGCAGGAGCATTCCTACCGCTCCGAGCAATCCCCACGGTATTCTGCCAAGGAGGTCGCCATCTGGCGGGGCAGCCATGAAAAGGCCCTGGTCCTGCTGGGCTCGGCGACGCCCACCATCGAGAGCATGTGCCGGGCCAAAAGCGGCGACTACCGGCTCTATGAGCTGAGCAGGCGCTTCGGCGGCCGGCAGCTGCCCCGGGTCGAGATCGTGGACATGCGCGAGGAGCTGAGATCGGGAAACGACTCTCCCTTCTCCGGCTTCCTTCTGGATGCCATGCGGGACAACCTTCAGCGGGGGGATCAGACCATTCTCTTCCTCAACCGCCGGGGCAATTCCCGGGCGCTGGTCTGCATCGACTGCCGGAAGAGCCCCGAGTGCCCCCGCTGCTCCAACCGACTGACCTTCCACAGCGTCAACTCCCGGCTCATGTGCCACTATTGCGGCCATTCCCAGCGGGTCACGGACCGGTGCCCCAGCTGCGGCGGGCCCATGAAGCCCCTGGGCGCGGGGACCCAGAGGATCCAGGAGGCCCTGGAATTCGAATTCCCCGACACCGAGGTCCTGCGGATGGATGCGGACACGGTCAGCGCCGTGAACACCCATGAAAAGCTGCTGGACCGGTTCCAAAAGGAAAAGATCCCCATCCTCATCGGCACCCAGATGGTGGCAAAGGGCCTGAATCTGCCCGATGTGACCCTGGTGGGCGTGCTGGATGCGGATTTGAGTCTCTACGCCGACAGCTACCGGGCGGCGGAGACGACCTTCAATATGCTGACCCAGGTGGTGGGCCGGGCCGGACGGGGCGACCGTCCCGGACGGGCCGTGATCCAGACACTGGTCCCGGAGCATCGCGTCATCAATCTGGCTGCGAAGCAGGATTACGACGGCTTCTTTGAGCTGGAGTCCTCCCTGCGCCGGGTGACGCAGTCGCCGCCCTACGGCGACATCGCCCACATCACCTTCACCGGTGAGAACGAGGGCGCCGTTCTGCGGGGAGCGGCCATGTTCCGGGACACCCTGGACGTGTGGCTGAAGCAGAACGGGGCAGGGGAGTTCGCCCTTCTGGGTCCGGCCCCATGCCCGGTCATGAAGATCAACTACAATTTCCGCTACCGTCTGACCCTGCGCTGCTCCGTCACCCGGCCTGTGCGGCTGCTGCTGGCCCAGCTTCTGCGGCTGTTCCAGCAGGATAAGCAGCACCGGGGCGTCAGCGTCTGGATCGATGTAAACGGATTCGATTAAAAGCGGAAACTCCGAATACTATATATAATGAAGAGGTAATACTATGGGACTGCGCAGAATTCATACCACTGACGAACCCGCCCTGCACAAGGTCTGCAAGCGCGTGACCAGCTTCGACTGGCGGCTTCGCAAGCTCCTGGACGACATGCGGGAGACGCTGATCGACTCCAACGGCGTCGGTCTGGCTGCCCCCCAGGTGGGCATTTTGAAGCGTGTCGTGCTGGTGGACACCGGCGACGAGATCCTGGAGCTGATCAACCCCGAGATGCTGGAGACTTCCGGTGAGCAGACCGGCGCCGAGGGCTGCCTGTCCGTGCCCGGCAAGTACGGCATCGTCACCCGGCCCATGTATGCCAAGGTCCGGGCCCAGGACCGCAACGGCGACTGGTACGAGGCCGAGGGCGAGGAGCTGATCGCCCGGTGCTTCTGCCATGAGCTGGACCACCTGGACGGCATCGTCTACACCGAAAAGATGGAGCGCTTCCTGACCGCCGAGGAGCTGGAGGAGCTGTAAAAAGACTTCTTGGCCCCCTCACAGAGGGGGCTGTCACCGAAGGTGACTGGGGGAGTGTCCTATCATCGGAGGCACACTCCCTCCACCGCTTCGCGGTCCCCCTCCCTCTGTGAGGGAGGCAAGGGCTACCGCCAATGGAGGTAATTGTTTGAGAGTTGTATTTATGGGTACGCCGGACATCGCGGCGACCTGTCTGAAGAAGATCCTCGCCGACGGCTTTGAGGTGGTCGGCGTTTACACCCAGCCCGACCGGCCCAAGGGCCGGGGCATGAAGCTGGTGGCTTCCCCCGTCAAGGAGGTGGCCCTGGCGCATAACATCCCCGTGTTCCAACCGGAGAATTTCCGGGCTGACGAGGATGTGCAGACCCTGGCTGATCTCAAGCCCGATGTCTGCGCCGTGGTGGCCTATGGCCGGATCCTGCCCCAGCGGGTGCTGGATATCCCGACGAAGGGCTGCATCAACATCCACACGAGCCTTCTGCCCCAGTACCGGGGCTGCGCCCCCTGCCAGTGGGCGGTGCTGGACGGACTGACGGAGACCGGCGTGTCCAGCATGTATCTGGTCCGGGAGATGGACGCCGGCGACGTCATCGACGTGGCGAAGACCCCCATCGGAGAGAATCAGACCTCCGGCGAGCTGCTGGAATGTCTGGCGGTGCTGGGCGCGGACCTGCTGAGCAAGACCCTGACTCAGATCTCCGAGGGCACCGTCTGCGCGACCCCCCAGGATTGCCGGAATATCACCTTTGCGCCCATGCTGGATAAGTCCATGTGCCCCATCGACTGGAGCAAGTGCGCCCGGTGCATCCACAACCAGGTCCGGGGCCTGCACCCCTGGCCCATCGCCACCGCGGAGCTGGGCGGCACCAGGTTCAAGATCCATCAGACCGTTCTGGTGGACGCCACCACCGACAAGGCCCCCGGCACCCCCATCGAGCTGAACAAGAAGGGCCTGCGGGTCGCCTGCGGCGACGGCACCGTCATCGAGATCCGCCAGCTCCAGGCCGAGGGCGGCAAGCGAATGGCGGCTCCCGACTATTTCCGGGGCCACCCCATTGAGATTTGATATGTCCGCAAGAGAGACAGCACTGAACGTGCTGAAAAATTGCCGGGCCGAGGGCGGCTGGGCCAACGGACTGCTCA
>JAFQSI010000042.1 GCA_017409645.1 Oscillospiraceae bacterium
ATCAGCGCTCTGAGCCGCATTGCCTTACTTGCTCTCATAGCTTCCTCCCAAAATGATACTCGGGGTTTCCCCGGCGATGGCGATGAGCCGTATCCGGTTTCGTTGTTCCCGGACCGTCAGCTCGATTGGTATGTTTTTTGTCAAATTCATTTGCATCCCTCCGCCCATACCGGCGAATGGGGCTGCTTGTTGCACAAACCTGTGCAACCACGCACAAAAAAACCGGAAACTTTTCCCGGAAACATTGCAAAACGCCCGCGGATATCACATCCACGGGCGTTTGGGTTTCCATTCTGTTGGGTCAGTCGTCCAGCTCGTCCTCTGCATCCAGAAGCTCGGTCATGGTCAGGTTGTAGACATTCTCCGCCTTCTTCTCAAAGAGCCGCGCCAGCCGGACGGCCTGCCGCTGGTCGGGGGCCACCAGCTCCAGGGTCATCAGGTTGCTGACCTCGTCGTCCAGGGTCATGATGACGGAGTATTCCCCACCCTCCCGGGGAATGATCTGGGTCTTGACGTAGCTGGAGCGCTTGATCTGCCGGTTGTAGCGGTTGATGAGATTCTCCGCCTTCTGCCGGACGGTGAAGGCGATGGAGTCCGCCGTCGTCTCGCCGTCCTCCCGGCCCTTTTCGGTGATGACGAACTTGCCCTCCTCGCTCTCGCGCAGGTGTCCGGAGGTCACCATCTCCGGGATCGCGGTGCAGACGTCGAAATAGCTCAGACAGTCGTCCACATAACAAGTCTCATAGATCTCCTGCACGGACATCGGGTAATTGGCCCGGGCCGTCACGAACAGGATCAGCACCTTCACGTCCAGCATATCATGAATAAAACCAAGTCTCTGCATAATCGATCACCTCTTGTCTCCTATTATACCGAAGCCGCGGAAAAAATCAAGTCTGCACCTGTCGAATGATCCGGGCATATTTTGGGGCATGAAAGGAGGAGACTCAATGAAACAGCCGACGATGTACATCCCGATGCCCACGCCGGCGCTGTGCGCCGCCGAACGTCAGCTGAAAAAGCGCGGGGTCCTGTTCGCAGATTCCCCCCAGGATGCAGAATACCTGCTCTATCCGGCCCCGACCCGGCTGGAAATGCTCAGCGACTGCACCATGGACCAGACCGTCATCGGCGGGAACCTGGATTTTCTGAATGAAGCCGTGGAGCGGCTGGACCTGCTGAAGGACCCCTACTATCTGGCCGCCAATGCCGCCATCACCGCCGAGGCTGCCCTGGCCCTGGTGCTGAAGGAGCTGAACTGCGAGATCTCAGCGGCCAACATCCTGATCCTGGGCTGGGGCCGGATCGGCAAATGCCTGACCCACCAGCTCCACCATCTGAACGCCAATGTCACCGTCTACGCCCGGAAGGATGCGGACCGGGCCATGCTTCGGGCCCTGGGCTACCGGTACTGCACCAGGGAAGATTTGGATCGGAGCCTATGCCGGTACCACTGCATCATCAACACCGTCCCGGCCCCGGTGCTGGGAGATAACGCCATCCTGCGGTCCGGCTGCCTGAAGCTGGAACTGGCCAGCGGCATCTGGCTCCCCGGCCGGGATGTGACCGTTGCCCACGGCCTGCCGGGGCTATGCAAGCCCGAAGCCTCCGGCGCGCTGATCGCCAAAACCATCGCCTATCATCTGGGAGGGAAGCTATGACCATCGGATTTGCCCTCTGCGGCTCCTACTGTACCTTCGCAAAGGTGTTCCCCGTGATGGAACAGCTGGCCCGGGACCACCGGGTGGTGCCCATTTTCTCCGACAATGTCCAGAAAACCGGCTCCCGCTTCGGGGAACCGGCAGAATTCTACGAAAAAGCGACGGCCATCACCGGCGTGGAGCCCATCTGCACCATCGCCGACGCGGAGCCCATCGGGCCGAAGAAGCTCTTCGACGCTCTGGTGATCGCCCCCTGCACCGGCAACACCCTGGCAAAACTCGCCCATTCCATCGCGGACACCCCCGTGACCATGGCGGCGAAATCCCACCTGCGCAACGGGCGGCCCGTCATCGTGGCGGCGTCCACCAACGACGGCCTGGCTGGAGCGGCGGAGAACATTGGCAGACTTCTGGCCCGGAAAAACTACTACTTCGTCCCCTTCGGCCAGGATGACCCCAAAAGCAAGCCCACCAGTTTGGTGGCCCATTTTGACAAGATCCCCGAAACCGTGGAGAAGGCACTCCTGGGAAAGCAGATACAGCCCATCCTCCTGTAGGGCGGGGGCACGCCCCCGCCGACCAGGTCGCATAACTGCCCAAACAGCAAACAGATGCAACCAGCCCTCGATTACCCCTGTCATTGCGAGCCGCAAAGCGGCGTGGCAATCCGTTCCCCAAAACCTGGCGGTTTTGGACCCACTACAAACAAAGCTGCAACATTGGGGAGTACGGATTGCCACGTCGGGCTACGCCCTCCTCGCAATGACAACCTTCCTTGAAGCGCTGACAGGCCGGACTTTCGTCCGGCCTGCTGGGTTATTTTACAGCTCCTCGATCTCGGCCATCCACATCCGATAGCTTGCCTCGCTGGGCATCCGCCAGTCGGTTCTGGGACTGAGGGAGACGGGCAGGGCCTTGACGCCGTCGGGCTGGCAGGAGCGCTTGAACTGCTGGGTGAAGAACCGGCGGTAGAAGCTGGTCAGCCACTTCTTGACAGTAGCGCCGTCGAAGTCATTTTCAAAGGCGCGGCAGGCCAGGGTGTAGATCTTCTTCGGGCCGAAGCCGTAGCGCAGCACATGGTACAGGAAGAAGTCGTGCAGCGCATAGGGTCCTACGATGTCCTCGGTCTGCTGGGCGATCTGGCCCTTGGCGTCCGGGGGCAGCAGCTCGGGGCTGATGGGAGTATCCAGGACATCCATCAGTGTCTCCTTGGCGGGGGCAAAGGCGGGCATATCGGCCACCGCCTCCACGATCCAGCGGATCAGGGACTTCGGCACGGAGCCGTTGACGCCGTACATGCTCATGTGGTCGCCGTTGTAGGTACACCAGCCCAAAGCCAGCTCGCTGAGATCGCCGGTGCCGACGACGATGCCGTTGACGGTAGAGGAGTAGTCCATCAGGATCTGGGTCCGCTCACGGGCCTGACCGTTTTCGTAGGTGGTGTTCCGGTTTTCGGGGTCGTGTCCGATATCGATAAAGTGCTGGGTCACGGCGTTCTTGATGGAGATCTCGTGGCTGGTGATGCCCAGCTTCTTCATCAGGTCCCAGGCGTTGCGGTAGGTCCGGTCAGAAGTACCGAAGCAGGGCAGCGTAATGCCGTAGACGGTGGATGCGTCCCGGCCCAGCTGCCGGACGGCCTCCACGGACACCAGCAGAGCCAGGGTGGAGTCCAGACCGCCGGAGATACCCAGGACGGGGTTGCAGTTGATGGCCTTCAGACGGCGCTTCAGGCCGGACACCTGGATCTGGAACACCTCCCGGCAGTAGGCGTCCCGCTCGGCCTTCGTCTCGGGGATGAAGGGGAGCTTGTTCAGATGGTAGAGGGTGCCGTCGGAGCGGAGACTCTGGGTATCCATCAGAGCGGCGCCAACCAGCTTGTCCCGGGTATAGTCGGCAACGCAATCCCGGAACAGTTCCTTTCTGCTGCGCAGAGCCCGCACCTTCCCCAGGTCACAGTCCATGACAAGCAGATAGCCGCTGTCGGTGAAGTCCTTATTCTCGGCCAGGATCTCACCTGCCTCCAGAATCATACTGTGGCCGCTGTAAACACCATCCTGGGTGGATTCCATCATACCGGCGCAGCAATAGGCGTAGACACAGCTCAGCGACTCAGATCGCGCCTTTGCCAGCATTTCACGGACCTGTCTGCTGCCGGAAACCTCGGGAACAGCAGCCAGCGCCACGATCACATCCGCTCCCAGCATGGCAAGCTGAGCGGATTTGGGCATGGGAGACTCCAGATCCGTACCGAACACCACGCCGAACCGTGCGCTCGTACCCAGGTCAAAGAGGTCGGCATGGAGACAGAAGAAGGACTCATCATCAAGCCCCAGCTGTCGTCCGGAGATGCCGGTGATGCCCTCCCCCTTTCCGGGGGTAAACCAACGTTTTTCCGCAACGGTCAGTGCAGACTTGGAAGCGATATTTTCGATGCCGCCATTGCGGATCACCGCAGCACAGTTGTACAGCTGCATCCCCGAGCGCAGGGGCAGGCCCACCACGATGGTCAGCGCGGGATGCTCGGCGGAGCAATCCACCACGGTTTTCAGCCCCTTCTTCACAGCATCGTGAAGGGCATCCTCAAAAAACAAGTCCTGGCAGCTTGCACCGGTCAGGGCCAGCTCGGGGAACACCAGAAGGTCCACGTTTTTCCCGTCGGCCTCGGCGATATACTTACAGATTTCCTGGGCGTTATGCTCCACGTTGGCAACAGCCACATCGGGCACGGCACAGGCGATACGAATGAAGTCCAGCATGATTGGTTACCTCCATAATTCAGATTGGTAATATTGTACCGCTTATTCATAAAAAATGCAATGCACACAATGAAAAAAAGAGGATGCCATCCGGCATCCTCTTCTTGGCCCCCTCGCTGAGGGGGCTGTCAGCGTCAGCTGACTGGGGGAGTGTCCGATCAGCGGAAGTACACCCCCTCCACCACTTCGTGGTCCCCCTCCCCCGATGGGGGAGGCAAGACTCAGAATTCCCGCTTCTCATACCACCGGACGGAGAGCGCCCAACTGATGGGCAGCACCGCCGCCGGGAGGACCAGAAACGGCACGATGACCCACTCGTTCAGACTTATCTGCGACAGTCCCAGCTTGTCGCCCAGCAGCACCGCGATCACCAGCACGCCGCCCAGGATGCCGTAGCAGACCATGTTCGCGATCCTTCCCTTTTCGGTGCCCAGCCGGAAGCTCATGGGCAGCGCCACGCTCATGACGCTGATTCCCAGCGTCAGCAGCACGCACAGCTCGAACCAGTAATCAAAAGGATCGAAGATACCCTCCCGCCAGCTGCGGACCAGCCCGGTCACCGCCGCCAGCAAGAAAGATCCGGCGACCAGCAGCAGACCCACCAGATACTTCGAGCCAACGAGCTTCTTCCTGCCAAGCGGCAGGGTCAGAGCGTATTTCTCCCAGCCGCTGCGCTCATCGTAGGCCAGGAGCGTATGGGGCAGGGACGACACCAAAATCAGCGGATAGAACCTCATGAATTCAAAATCCTCGCCCGCGATGGAGGCCACCTGAAAGACTACGCACATCAGAAGATAGCTTTTCAGATACTTCCACAGGGTCAAAAGATCCTTATAAAGCAGCGCTTTCATCCTCTCTCCTCCTTCGCCATGAAAATGAACAGGTCCTCGATGGTGATGGGGCTGGTCCTCAGCCCGGCGGGGATGTCCCCCCGGCGGACGATGGCCTCGGTGCCGAAGCGGCCGTCCCGTCGTCCGATGGTGTCCAGCCGGTCGATCTCCTCCCGGCTGCCCTGAACGAAAGCGTATTCATTCAGAAGCTCGTCCTTCTCCCTGCAGAGCATCAGCCGTCCCCGGTGGAGGAAGGCGATGTAGTCGCAGATCTTCTCCAGATCGGAGACGATGTGGCTGGAGATCAGCACAGAGTTCCCCTCATCCCTTGTAAAATCGTTGAAGATGTCCAGGATCTCATCCCGGACCACCGGGTCCAGGCCCGAGGTGGCCTCGTCCAAAATCAGCAGCTTCGCCCCGTGGCTCAGGGCCGCCGCCAGACAGAGCTTCATCTTCATGCCCTTGGAAAAATCCTTGAAGGGCTTATCCTTCGGGATCCGGAGCTTTTCGAGATACCCCCCATAGGTCCCCTGCTCCCAGCTTTTGTAGATGCCCGCGAGCATTTTCCCGATCTGCTCTGCGGTCATGTTCGTGGGATATCCCGGCTCATCCAGCACCACGCCGATCTCCTCCCGGAGCCGGGGCGACATGTTCTGTCCGAGGACCGTGATCTCTCCCCCGTCGGGACGGGCCATCCCCAAAATCAAACGGATGGTGGTGCTTTTGCCCGCACCGTTCTCGCCCACCAGACCCATGATACAGCCGCTGGGCAGGGTCAAGCTCAGATCATCCAGGGAGAAGCCCTGGTAATGCTTGCTTACATGTTTGATCTCAATGGCATTCATTCCGATTCCTCCCACATCAGGTCCCACATTTGAAGCACCTCGGCCCTGTTCAGGGCCGCGCCCCTGGCCAGGTCCCGGATGGCCGTCATATGCTCCTCGATTTTTTTCAGATGCTCCTCCCGGACAAGCTCCGGATTCTTCGCCGCCGCAAAGCTGCCCTTGCCGGGGACTGTATAAATAAAGCCCGCCCGCTCCAGCTCGTCATAGGCCCGCTTGGTGGTGATGACGCTGATGCGCAGATCCTTCGCCAGTCCCCGAATGGAGGGCAGCGGCTCGTCTGTCCCCAATTCCCCGGACAGGATATATCCCTTGATCTGGGTGAAGATCTGGTCATATATGGGCGTCCCGCTCTTGTTGTCGATCAGGATCAGCATTTGTTCACCTCCACTTCTACTGTATATACTCAGTATATACAGTAGGTACATATTTGTCAAGAGAAAAGTGCGGACCTCCGGGAAGGTTCGCACCAGCATATCAAATAAGGCTGTCATTGCGAGGAGGGCGTCGCCCGACGTGGCAATCCGTTCTCCTTCCGCTCCATCCGGGAGCGGGCGATGCTTTGCATCGCAGGGCATACGGATTGCCACGGGCTTCGCCCTCGCAATGACATACGATTGTCTCAGAGAATCAATAGAACAGCAGATCGGAATAGGTGGGATAGGGCCACAGGCTCTTGTCGGTGAGGGACTCCAGGATGTCGGCCTGCTCCCGGGCCTTGGCCATGTCGGTGACGATGACGCTGCCGTAGTAGGCGGCGGCCTTGCCGGTGTCAGCGGGGACCTTTTTCAGATCCTCTCCCAGCTTCTCGCACAGGTCATAGAGCTTGTCGCAGGCATCGCTGAGACGGCGGACCAGATTCCGCTCGGCCCGGCAGGTGATGCCCAGCTCCTTCTTGTTCAGGATGCCCCGGGTCAGCTGCTCGGTATACTTCATGGCCGCAGGCAGGATCTGATGACGGATCATGTCCATGGAGGTCAGGGCCTCGATGTTGATGGTCTTGATGTAAGTCTCCAGCTGGATCTCGCAGCGTGCCCGGAATTCCGCTTCCGTGAAGATCCGGTGCTTGGTGACCAGGTCGATGTTCTTTTTGGAGAGGAAGCTGCCCATGGCCTCGGGGGTGGTGGCCAGATTGCTCAGGCCCCGCTTGGCGGCCTCCTTCTTCCAGTCGTCAGAGTAGCCGTTGCCGTCGAAGATGATCCGCTTGTGAGCCCGGAACTCCCGGACCACCAGATCATGCAGGGCGGTGTCAAAATCCTCGGCCTGCTCCAGCTCGTCGGCGAACTGCTCCAGCTCCTCAGCCATGATGGTGTTCAGGACAATGTTGGGGTCGGCCACAGACTGGCTGGCGCCCAGCATGCGGAACTCGAACTTGTTGCCGGTGAAGGCCACGGGAGAAGTGCGGTTGCGGTCGGTGGTGTCCCTGGGGATGTTCGGCAGCACGTCCACGCCCACGCGCATGTAGCTCTTGACGGGCCCTGCGTAATCGCTGCCCTCGATGATGGAGTCCACGACGGCATTCAGGTCGTCGCCCAGGAACACGGAGATGATGGCGGGAGGCGCCTCGTCAGCGCCCAGACGGTGGTCATTGCCCGCAGTGGCGGCGGTGCAGCGAAGCCAGTCCTGGTATTCGTCCACGCCCTTCAGGAACGCCGCCAGGAACAGCAGGAACTGGGCGTTCTGCATGGGGGTCTTACCGGGCCGGAACAGGTTCTTGCCGGTGTCGGTGTTCAGGGAGTAGTTGTTGTGCTTGCCGGAGCCGGTGATGCCCGAGAAGGGCTTCTCATGGAGCAGGCAGACCAGGTTGTGCTTGGCGGCACACTTTTTCATGATCTCCATGACCAGTTGGTTGGAGTCACAGGCGGAGTTGACATCGGAGAAGATGGGCGCCATCTCATGCTGGGCGGGGGCGGCCTCATTGTGCTTGGTCTTCGACAGCACGCCCAGCCGCCAGAGCTGCTCATCGAGATCCTTCATGTAGGAGGAAACGCGGGTGCGGATGGTCCCGAAATAATGGTCGTCCAGCTCCTGGCCCTTGGGCGCGGGAGCGCCGAAGAGGGTCCGGCCTGTCAGCCGCAGGTCCGGACGCTGTGCGTACAGGTCCCGGGGGATCAGGAAATACTCCTGCTCCGGGCCCACGCAGGGGACGATCCTTTTGCTCTCGGTGTCGCCGAAGAGCCGCAGGATCCGGATGGCCTCCCGGCTGACCTCATCGATGGAGCGCAGCAGAGGGGTCTTCTTGTCCAGAGCAGCGCCGGTGTAGGAGAAGAAGCAGGTGGGGATGAACAGGCTCCCGTCCTTGACGAAGGCGAAGGAGGTGGGGTCCCAGGCGGTGTAGCCCCGGGCCTCAAAGGTGGCCCGCAGACCGCCGGAGGGGAAGGAGCTTGCATCGGGCTCGCCCCGGACCAGCTCCTTGCCGGAGAACTCCATGATGATCCGGCCGCCGCCGGCGGGGGTCAGGAAGGAGTCGTGCTTCTCGGCGGTGATGCCCGTCATGGGCTGGAACCAGTGGGTGTAGTGGGTGGCCCCCTTCTCGGTGGCCCAGTCCTTCATGGCCGTTGCGATGTGGTTCGCCACATCCAGCGGCAGGGGCGTGCCGCCCGTGACGCAGCTTTTCCATGCAAGAAAAACTTCAGGTGCCAGACGCTGGCGCATGACAGTCTCGTTGAAAACGTCGCTGCCGAAAATTGCAGGGAGATTGGTGATCTGGTTCATGGTCAGATTCCTTTCAGAAAAATCAAGCCGAACCGGAAAACGAAAACTTGCACAGATAATCGGCATCGGTTCGGGCGAAAAAGACGGAATATTTGACAAATCTCATAAGGATTTTATGCGAAGCGTATACAAAATACAAGGTGTGAATTTCACGAAAATCCATCCCTGCCCGGCAGCAGTTTTGTGCAATGGGACCAAAGATTTCCGAAAATGAATTTTAGGGTAGTCTTGACTTGCATTTTTGCCCGGTTTGGACTATAATAAGCCCCATCAAAATGAAACCTCCGGGAAAGGAAGATGTATTTATGGCGACTTACGCATGCCGCAGCCGCGATGAGCTGCGGAAGGAATATAATAATATGGTGACCCGTTATGAGGAGCTGAAGGATCAGGGCCTGAATCTGGACATGTCCCGGGGCAAGCCCAGCAAGCTGCAGCTGGACGCCGTCAGCGACATCCTGACCGTCCTGACCGACCCCAACGACTGCATCCTCGACGGCCACGACGCCAGAAACTACGGCGATCTGGCGGGCCTGTGGTGCGCCCGGGAATACTGGGCCGACGTCCTCGGCTGCAAGCCCGAGCAGACCTTCGTCGGCGGCAACGCAGCCCTGGCTCTGATGCACGACCTGATCTCCTGGGCCTACACCCACGGCCTGAAGGAGTCCGTCCGTCCCTGGTCCAAGGAGCGGCGGATCAAGTTCCTCTGCCCCTCCCCCGGCTACGACCGCCACTTCCGCATCACCGAGAGCTTCGGCTTCGAGCTGATCACCGTCCCCATGACCCCCTACGGCCCAGACATGGATGTGGTGGAGGATCTGATCCGGGACCCCATGGTCAAGGGTATCTGGTGCGTGCCCAAATATTCCAATCCCCAGGGCTACAGCTACTCTGAGATCACCACCCGCCGGATGGCCAACATGAAGCCCGCCGCCCCCGACTTCGTCATCATGTGGGACAACGCCTACTGCGTCCATGAGTTCGTCGGCGACTTCGTCCCCTTCCCCGACATCATCTCCATGTGCGCGGAAGCCGGACGGCCCAACATGGTCTTCGAGTTCGCCTCCACCAGCAAGATCACCTTCCCCGGCGCGGGCTTCTCCGTCATGGCAGCTTCCGAGGAGAACATCAAGTACATGACCAAGCTGATCTCCAACCAGATGATCTCCTACGACAAGATCAACCAGCTGCGCCACGTCAAGTACTTGAAGAACAAGGAGCATACCATCGAGCTGATGCAGCGTCACGCCAAGATCATGGCCCCCAAGTTCGAGATGTGCCTGAAGATCCTCCGCCAGGAGGTCACCGCCAAGGGCATCGCCCACTGGCACCACCCCACCGGCGGCTACTTCATCTGCGTCGCCGCCATGCCCGGCACCGCCCGCCGGACCCTGGAGCTGTGCCGCCAGGCGGGCGTCGTCATGACCGA
>JAFQSI010000043.1 GCA_017409645.1 Oscillospiraceae bacterium
ACGCCCCCTACATCAACTGGGCCACCCGCCACGGCATCACCACCGGCACCGCCGTCGGCAGATTCAGCCCGGACACGCCCATCAACCGCGAGCAGATGGCGGTCTTCCTGGTCCGTTTCGCCAATTGCTACGGCTACCTGTTCGAGCCGATCCGTGAGGACATCCCCGACGAATTCGCAGATGAAGCCGCCATCTCCGGCTATGCTGCGGAGGCCGTGGACATGATGCGCGCAAGCGGCATCCTCACCGGCCGTCTTCAGGCCGACGGGAGCTATAATTTCGATCCGGGTGCATTGGCCGGACGCTGTGAGTGCGCGGCGGTGTTCCACCGACTGATGGACGCTGCTGTCATTGATGAGGACTTCTTCTTCGAGGAGCCCGAGGAGATCACCCTGTTCGACTGTGAGGGCATGACGCTGCTGCCCGGCGACACCCTCCGGTTGGAATATGAGACGATCCCCATGTCGCCCACCAATGGCACCATCCTGTGGATCTCCACGGATCCCAGCGTCCTGAGCGTGGATCCGGAGGGCGTCGTCACCTGCCACGGCAGCGGCATGGCGGAGATCTATGCCTATACCTGCAACGGCTGCTTTGACAGCGTTGTCATCGGTGCCAACAATTACATCGGCTACGCCGGTGAGAGCTACGAGAGCAAGTGCATGAACGTCTTCGGCGAGGTGGTGGAGGAACACCGCCGACCCTACGGCGACGACGCGGTCAAGGCCGACTATGAGGCCCACTACGAGTATGTGACCGTAAAGGTCTGGGACTTCAAGGATTCGTCCCAGACGGAAAAGGTCACAAAGAACCGGACCTTCTATGTCCACAAGAACCTGGTGCCCACGGTCAAGTGCATCTTCCAGGAGATCTACGAGTGCGAGGAGCAGTATCCCATCCGCTCCATCGTCACCTACTGGGCCGGCAGCCGGAAATCCGAACACAATCCCGGAACCGCCATCGACATCAACCCCGAGGAGAACGCCTACTTCGACCCCGCGGGCAATGTGCTGAGCGGCAAGCTCTTTGACCCGGAAAACAACCCCTATTCGCTGCCCATCGACGGCGAGATCCAGCAGATCTTCGAAAAGTACGGCTTCACCAGAGGCATCTACTGGAACAACGGCTATAAGGATTACATGCATTTCAGCTTCTTCGGCACCTAAAAAATCGAACCGGCATGACCTCGCGGTCATGCCGGTTTTCCTTACAGATGATGCTCGATCCAGCGCAGGATCGTTCCCATGGCCTGGGCGGCCTGACCGCCGGACTGCTCATGGAGGAGCATATGCCGGGCGCCGGGGAAGCGGTGCAGCTTCACCGGGTATCCGGCCTGCAGAAGCAGCCGGTTGACAGCGTCGGTGCCCTTTCCGAAATCACCCACGGGATCCCGGTCGCCGCCGAGGAGCAGAACTGGAAGTATGTGGTTGGCTCCGGGCTTTCCGGTCCGCTCCATGGAGCCCAGAAGCTCGTAAAAGGTGCCGGAGGCGATATCCTTTTTGCAGAGAGGATCGGCCAGATAGGTATCCAGCTCCCGCTCATCAGAGCAAAGCCAGTCGGACTGGGTGCGGGTGGGCTTGAATTTCTGATTGTAGGCCCCGAAGGACAGCTGCCGGACCAGCTCGGTGGTTTCCGTGAAGCCGGCCTTCCGGATCTGGGTCTTCACCAGCAGCTTCATCAGCTTCAGCAGCCATCCCGGCTGTGTGCCGGTGCCGACCAGGATCACGCCGTCCATTTTGGCGCTTTGCCGCTGCATGTACTCCCGGACCAGGAAGGAGCCCAGGGAGAAGCCCAGCAGATATACCGGCGCGCTGAAGCGCTGCCGCAGCTGGTCGATGGCCCGGTCGATATCGCCGATGCTTTTCTCCCAGTCGCCGGGAGCCATGGCGGCGCAGTCGGAGCGGGCGACATTCCTTCCATGGCCCCGCAGGTCATAGGCCGCGACGGCGATGCCGGCCCCGGTCATGACCTGGGCAAAGTTACGGTAGCGTCCGGCGTGTTCCGTCATTCCGTGGATGACAAGCACCAACGCCTTCGCAGCCCCGTCCGGGGTCCACAGATATCCGGGCAGGCCGGAATAATCCATCAGTTCTGTTTTCATAACACACCTCAAAAAAGTTCGTCCATCAGCAGATAATATCTCAGTTTTTCGGGGTCCTTTTCGATGCCCAGGGCGTCAAAGAGTTCGTCCGGATGGAAGCCCGCCACGGCTTCGCCGTAGTGGCCGCCGAAATTGTCCCGTAGGCTCCGCCAGGCGATGGCGATGTCCGTCCATCGGTCACCGGCACCGCTGCGCCCCAGGTCCAGAAAGCCCGTGAAGCGCCAATCCTTCAGGAACAGGTTGGGCAGACAGAGATCGCCGTGGGTCAGCACCCGGTCACAGGGCGGCCGGTTCTCCTGCAGCCATTGCAGCAGCGCGGCAGGGGAGGGAAAGCCCTTTTCGCCGAAGGTTTCCGGCTCCACCAGCTCCAGGTCGACCTGTCCGGCCTCCACGATCCGTCCGGCCCGTTCCAGCTTGGCCTGCGGACTCTGATCCACGGGACAGCCGGTCACATCCACGGCCCAAAGCCGCCGCATGGCATCAGCCAGTTCCCGGACCAGCCGGTGGGGATCGGACCGCCATGCATCCGCACAGGCCATGTCTCCGGACAGCCGGGTCATCAGCGTCCAGCGGAAGCCGTCGTGCAGCACCGTATCGAGGATCTCGGGAACGGGGATCTTTCCGCGCAGCCACCCCAGCATCGCCAGCTGGTTTTCGGATTCCTCCGAGACGGGCTCGGATTTCAGCACCATATCGTCATAGATCGCGACCACAGAGCCGGAGCAGCCGGTCCGGTCCAGCCGGAAATCCCGTCCGGCGGTACGGGCCGCAATTTGGGGCGGCTGGCGCAGCTGGAACTGCTTTTTCCGGATGGCAGTCAGGGCCAGTTTCGGAGCGTTGATGTCCAGGACCGCCTCCTCAAAGGGGCAGGGGCCGTCGCCCCGGCGGTTGATGATCCCCGGTACCTCCCGGTCGCAGGAGGCATCGATCCCATTGCTTTGCAGAGCCTCCCTCGCAGGAGCGCTCATGACCAGCGCATGGACTGCCCGGACGCCCAGCAGCACATACAAAAACGCCGTGGCCCGGCCCACCACCTTATCCGCCGCGGAAAAGCCCCGCAGATCCAGTCCGCTGTCCAGCCAGTCGAGCAACGGGCGGACCCCACGGGCCGTTGCGGTATGAAATTCGTTCCCCCGGCACAGGACGCAGGTATAGCCGCCCTCCGTCAGCCGCCTTCGGGCGTTATGCAGATCTCCCATAGCGGTCCCTCCAATCTTTTGGGGCCATTATATCACAGCACAATTGCGGGCGCAACTGTTATGGATCCGTAAAAACTTCGTAAAACCTTCCCGCTGACCTTTTTCTTTCCGGCCTTGTGTGGTATAGTTATGGAAAAGGAGGGATTATTTTGATCACCTATGAATCCATCAAAAAGAACGACGTCATCCGCACCTACATCACCCGGGCGGATGAATCCCTGGCCGTGCTGGGCTACACGGAACACAGCTTCCCCCATGTGTGCCATGTGGCTGAGATGGCGGGCTATATTCTCGAAACACTGGGCTATGATGCGCGGACCGCGGAGCTGGCAAGGATCGCCGGCTTCCTCCACGACATCGGCAATCTGGTCAACCGCAGCGAACACAGCCAGTCCGGCGCGGTGATGGCCTGGACGCTGCTGCATGACATGGGCTGCGACCCCGGCGAGCAGGCCACCATCGTCACCGCCATCGGCAACCACGACGAGGGCACCGGCGTGCCCGTCAACGCGGTGGCTGCCGCGCTGATCCTGGCCGATAAGGCGGACGTCCGCCGCAGCCGGGTACGGAATCAGGATGAGACGACCTTCGACATCCACGACCGGGTCAATTACTCCGTCCGCCATTCGGAGCTGAAGATCGATCCGGACCGGACCCAGGTCAGGCTGACCCTCAGCGTCGATACCCGGTACGGCTCTGTCATGGATTATTTCGAGATCTTCCTGGGCCGGATGATCCTGTGCAGGAAGGCAGCGGAGAAGCTGGGTCTTCAGTTCCGGCTGGTCATCAACGGCCAGTGCGTGATCTGAGGTGTGCGATGATGACCAAAGAATCTATATATAATGTAAGGGAGCTGGAGCCGGGGCTTTACCGCATCGGCAACAGCGCGGTCTTCATGGATCTGATCGTGGGCAGTCACCACGCCCTGCTGTTCGATACGGGCTACGGCTACGGCGATCTGAAGGCCGTTGTCCGCTCCATCACAGACAAGCCCCTGTATGTGGTCAATTCCCACGGCCATGTGGACCACGCCTGCGGCAACCAGGCCTTCGGCGGTGCGTACATCCATCCGCTGGACATGGAGCTGTGCCGGGAACACAACGGTCCGCAGATGCGCAGGGCGGAGCTGGACATGGCGGAGGTCCCGCCGGACTTCGACCTGGATGCCCATCTGGGTCTG
The DNA here is from genome assembly GCA_017409645.1 of Oscillospiraceae bacterium. Classification (GTDB taxonomy): domain Bacteria; phylum Bacillota; class Clostridia; order Oscillospirales; family Oscillospiraceae; genus Faecousia. The sequence continues at coordinate 4,481 of JAFQSI010000043.1, forward strand.
GGTCCCGGCGAGCTGAAGCCGGTAGGGGAGGGGGATACCTTCGATCTGGGCGGCGTGACGCTGCAGGTGATCCATCTGCCCGGTCACACCGCCGGGTCCATCGGCCTGTGGTGCCCGGAGAAAAAGCTTTTGTATGTGGGCGACGCCATGAACTGCTTCGTCTGGCTCTTCCTGCCGGAGGCCCGGGAGCTTGCAACCTACATCCGTACCCTGCATAAGGCTGCACGGCTGCCCTTCACCCACATGCTCCAGTCCCACGAGCCGGACCCCGTTCCGAAGCGGAAGCTGTGGGATTATCTGGACCTGGCGGAGCATCTGGATTTTGAAGCCGGAACAGTCGTCCCGGCGCCCTTCGGCGTCGAAAGCGAGGTCCGGATCTGCACCCGCGGCGGGCTCCATTACGATGACCGCAGCCATCCGGGCTTCGCTGCGATCATGATCAGTAGGGAAAAAGTACGAAAATAGGGGGCTTCAGCGTCGAAACTTCGTGTGTTTTTGAACCATTTTGCAGTTGACAAAACCCTTGAACGTGATATTATAAAGCATAAGGCATCGAACAGGGCGTGTAATTTGGTAAAAAATGCCTTTTGATGCCTGTTTTTACGGGAGGAGGCGTTGTTTTTGGTAAAGAAAAGGGGCAAACACTACTTATCCTGGATTTATAAAAAGATCCGCAGGCGCATGCCCATGATCATTTTTACCGCTGTGCTTTCGGCTGCTGTTTCCTATGCAGGCGTTCAGTTCTCCCTGACCACCAAGGCGGTGGTCAACAATGCCATCTCCGGCGACACCGATGCGCTGCGGTTCAGCTGCATCGTGCTGATCGGGCTGAGCCTGTTCCGGCTCTTCGGCAGCATGCTCAATCAGTTTCTGGGCGTCAACCTTCGTGAGCGTCTGGAGCGGGATTTCAAGCATGCCGTCCTCCATGACATCCTGCGCAGCGACTACAGCTGCATCTCCCGCCACCATAGCGGCGATCTGGTCCAGCGAATGGACGCGGACGCGGCGGCGGTGTACAACGGCGTTCTCGGCTTCACCGGCGGTCTGACCAGCATGATCACGAGTCTGGTGGCTGCGGTGGCTGCTTTGCTGCAGATCGCGCCGGATTTCACGCTGATCTTCGGCGGCGTCGGGATCCTGCTTGGTTCCACCGCCATGCTGTTCCGCAGGATGCTCAAGCAGCTGAGCAAGGACAACAGCGCCGCCAACGGCAGAGTGTCCGGCTTTTTCCACGAGACGATCAGCAAGCTGATGGTGATCCAGGCCCTGGACGTGGCTCCCGAGGTGGAGCGCCGGACGGAGCAGACCCTGGAGGACCGCTGGACCTTCCGCCGGAAGCAGCGCAATGTGCAGCTGCTGTCCCAGTTTGGTCTGTCCGTGGTGTCCTATGCCAGCTATCTGGTCACCATGCTCTGGTGTGCCGTCAAGCTTCTGAACGGTCAGATCACCTATGGCGATGTCACCGCCATGGTTTCCCTGGTCACCACGGTCCGCAGCTCGGCCACCAGTCTTCCCCGGAGCCTGCCCCGGATCTTTTCCATCACCGCCTCCTGCGACCGGATCATGGAGCTGGAGGCTCTGCCCCGTCAGCCGGACCCGGATCCGGAGAAGGTCCGCGCCCTGTATGGCTCCCTGACCGGCTTCACCGCCACGAACCTGACCTTCGCCTACGACCGGGAGAACGTGATCACCGATGCGACCCTGACCATCCCCAAGGGCGGCCTGACCGTCATCGTCGGCCAGTCCGGCATCGGCAAAAGCACGCTATTGAAGCTGCTGCTGGGCCTGTACCGGCCCAATTGTGGCAGTCTTTCCATCGATACCCCCAACGGTCCTGTTCCTGTTGACCGTTCCACCAGAAGTCTGTTCTCCTATGCGCCCCAGGGCAATTTCCTGCTCAGCGGCACCATTCGGGAGAATCTGACCTTTACCAATCCGGATGCCTCCGAGGAGGAGATCCGGGCCGCACTCCATGCCAGCGCGCTGGAGGACTATGTGGCGACCCTGCCCAGGGGGCTCGATACCGTTCTCCGGGAGAACGGCGCCGGCCTTTCCGAGGGCCAGGCCCAGCGGCTTTCCCTGGCCCGGGCCATTCTCAGCGGCGCGCCTGTGCTGCTGCTGGACGAGGTGACCTCGGCCCTGGACGCCGCCACGGAGGCAGCAGTCCTGGAGCGCATCACCGCGCTGCCCGGACGCACCTGCATCGCCGTGACCCACCGGCCCGCCGCCCTGATGCTTGCGGACCATGTGATCGAGGTCACGGAAACCGGCATGACCCTGAAGCACTGCGAATAACGGCGTAAACCCACGGAGCCCTGCGCCGTTTTCGGCCGCCATTGTACGGCTAAATACATACCCCGCGCAAAATATTCGAGAAAGGAGGATACACACCTATGAAGACTTGGACTAACCCCACTGTTGAGGAGCTGGAGGTCAAGAACACTGCTTTCGTCTATGCCTGTTGGCAGGTCGAGGAGGCCAACGGCAAGCTGGACGACAGCCTGCTGTGGGGCACCGAGGGCCAGAACCCCGGCACCGGCAACGAGGGCGATGAGGGCTTCGGCAACGAGTCCTGATTTCCTCCGGGATAATCGCGTAGACCCAGTGTGGCTGCACGGCATGATGGCTCCCATGTCCTGTGCAGCCACACATTTGGCATATTCCGGCTTTTTGCCGTGAACATAGATATTTTCGTACAGGAGATGAGAGTTTGAGCGGTATATTTGGTTTTACCCGCCGGGATGACGGATCCCTGGCTGACACCATGGGCGGACTGTCCTACTGGAACCGGATCTATGGCCGGGACGGCACCGCTTCGGAGCAGATCGGGTCCTCCGGCCTGGGCTGCCATGTGGAGCATTTTGCAGAGCGCTTCCCCTATGGCGGTCCGATCCTGGATCATCACGGCAGTCGTGCCGTGGTGGATGCGCTGCTTTATAACCGGGAGGAGCTGCTCCCGATGGTCGGGCTTTCCCCGGACAGCGCAGTTTCGGACGAGGAGCTGCTGCTGCTGCTCATCGACCGGAAGGGCTTCGAGGTCCTGGAGCAGGTCAACGGCGATTTCGCTGGTGCCATCTTCGATCCCGCGACCGGGGACTGGACCTTGTTCCGGGACCATCTGGGCGTCAGACCTCTGTATGTTTACCGTGACCGGGAGCTGTTCGCCTTCTCCACGGATGTCCGCGGCATCGTCGCGGTGCCCGGGGTGGACAGCAGCTTCAACGCCATGCAGCTTTACAAGTACATCACAAGACTGGACATCCTGAGCCAGTGCAACACGGATTTCGAGCATGTCCACTGCATCCATCCCGGCTCCTGGTGCCGGATCCATGGGACTGCGGATGGTTTTGAGCTGACGGAGCATATCTACTGGCTCCCCAGACGAAAGAAGATCCGGCTGAAAGACGACGAGGCCTACCGGCAGGAGCTGCGGCGGCTCATCACCGACGCGGTCCACCGCCGCTGCGATGCGGTGCCCGGTCTTCTGGGCGGTGAGCTTTCCGGCGGTCTGGATTCGAGCATCATCGACATCCTGGTCAACCGCTACGGACGGGAAGCCGTCTATTATTCCTGGTCCCCGGACCCGGAGCGATTTCCCCTGCAGCCGGGCGAGGATGAGCGGAAGGTCGTACTGGATATCTGCGAGCAGGAGAACATCTCCTGCAAATTCCTCCGCCGTGAGGAGCGGGTCAATACAGCCTATACGCTGCAGCAGGTGATGCCGCCCTTTACGACCACCCTCCAGATCACCTACGGCTCGAGCTGGATGAAGAGCCAGGGCGCACGGGCTGTCTTCACCGGTCACGGCGGCGACGAGGGCGTCAGCCACCGGCCCTCCCGGTTCGAAATGCTGTACAACAGGGAAGTCCGCGCTTATTTCAGACTGTTCTGGGATGACCTGAAGGGAAAGAAGCTGCGGGGTCTGCGTACCCTCAGGGCGGGTCTGCTCGATGCCCGTCAGAAGCTTAAGTACCTGCGCATGAAGCCGCCGAAGGAGATGCTCTATCCGTCGGTATTCCGGCGGGAATTCTGCGACGATATGATCCGTCAGCTGGATGCAAAGCCGCTGATGTTCAACACAGCGCCCCATCTTCATGTCCGCAGCGGCGCCCTCCGCCCCCGTCTCGATAACTGCGCCTACCAGGGCGCGGCCTGTGGGATCCGGTATCTGTTCCCCTATGTGGACTACCGCGTG